>CAMZDE010000044.1 GCA_947305255.1 uncultured Alphaproteobacteria bacterium | reverse complement strand
ATTACTGGGGCATAATTTATACTATAAAAAGCAAAAAGTCAAGTATTTGTTTTTGGGAAATTGTGTTTTTACCCACCGCGCATCACACTTTTATGTTGCGGGGCTGGAAATAATTCTGCCTCGCTACCGAAGTGGATTGCGACCGTCGGTCGCAAGACGAAGGGGGTGACATCTGTTTTTGTTATTACACACAAAAAGGGTATTGTCATTCCGAAGGAGCCATTTCCACAAAGCCACCGGCGTGTGGGAATGGCGACTGTGGGAATCCGGTCTAAATAAAAAGGTCAGCGTGGCGTGTGCCACGCTGAATTCCGATTCACTGGATTGCCACGAACCCGCAACACCCCGTCTACGCAACAGCGTAGCCGCGGCTTTGCGAAAGGCAAAGACGGGTTGATTGCAGATTCTCGCAATGACACCTCTCTTTTCGTTCGTTTATTATTGTTGTGCAGGTGCATTCACGAATGCGACCTGTTGTTTGGCGGTGTCGTCATCCCATGTTGTGTAAATTTCAACACGTTTGTTGGATAATTGATTCAACGTATAACCAATTGCCTCGTCAACTACAATGCCATCAACTAAATGTCCGGCTTGGATTTCGTTAAGTGAATGTGCGACTCTGTAATCTATTTCCTCTTCGGTGCCATTATTATAGTAGACAAGTTTCTCTTGTAACCCTTGTCCTGCTTCACGAATCATATCCAGTGTTGCTCCGGCCGTTATTAAAACATTATCTAGGTTTCTGGTTGCACCTTCTGTTGCCGCTTCAGCAATATCTCCTTTAATTGATGCATAATCGTCGGTCTCAATCGTTATAAGCCCATCGCCCAAACCCATAAGGCCAGTCACTACATTAGAATATATTTCATTACCGTACCCATTGACCAATTGAGCCTGTTTGCCGCTGACATCGTTTGCAACATTATTCACTGCGGCGATGGCGTCGTTATAGGCACCTTTTACATACGCGGTGGTGGCGATATGCGATTCGTCCGCCTGACTCGGGGTGATGGTCACGTATGGTGCGACGGCGGTTGCGACAACCGGATTTGATGACGCATGTGCCGGTCCAACGGCAACAACTGGGTCGGTTGCGTGCGCCCCAAAAGGTAATACAAGCATAATTGCAAGTGTTAATAGTGGTTTCGTTGTTCTCATAATGTTTTTCTCCTTAATAGTTCTTTGCCGATTGTGGGGGAAAATCCCTGCCGCAAGCGGCCCGCCCCCCCGTGGAGGGGGATTAACAAAAGAACAACCACCGGATTAAGGGTGGTTGGAGGTTAAGAACAATTCACAGTGAAATTGCGTGCCTTATTCAATTTATTCGGCAACACTCCAACCATAAAGTTGGAGATTTTTACGTCATCCCTGACGCACTGTGATAACAGGTTCTTACGCCTCATCAGGAAAATACTTCCTGACAGCGTTAGTATATCACAAACGTTGCATTGGATACAAGAATAAAAAAAGCGATTCGTTTTATTATGAAAAAATTTTATTGATGTGCGCGATTTAATAAATCAGTCACAACCTTTACCGGTGTGAATGTTGATGCCGGAACATCAACCAAAACCGTATTCCATTTTGCCATCGCGCCATTCCAAAGCCCAGGGCGTTCCATGGCGCGCAAAGCCAAACCGTTCTTTGATTTTTCAGATATAAATCCGGTATCGTCATCGACATATTTTTCTAAATCAAATTTATTGCCGTGAACATCTTTCATTCCACAAACCAAATCCACAGGATTAAAATATTCAGATGTTTTCATAATATCTTTGGCATCGGGTGATATCTGGCTGGATTCCACAATTTGCAGACGAACAACACCGTCGCCACCGCGAACCCAAAATGGGCCGCCCCCCGGTTCGCCAGTATTTTTTACAACACCGCAAATACGCAATGGGCGATTCAAAATGTCGCGATATTCATTCAATGACAATGGCGCGTTTAATTTTATTCCTAAATTATTTATTATGAATTCATGAATTTTCGTTACATCGGCAGTATTCGCATCAATCGCGTTTATAAAATCAAAAATTTGTTTTTGCAACACAACCAATAAACCACCCAATGCCTGTTTATATTTAACAGTGTCACCGCGCAAAGATTCTGTTGATATGTTGTCTATATTTTTTATAAATATTAAATCAGCATCAATATCGGCCAAATTTGCCAACAATGCGCCATGTCCCGCCGGCCGGAACAACAGCGTTCCATCATCATTGCGGAATACAGTATCATCCATATTCATCGCAATAGTATCCGTAGATGATTTTTGTTCCGATAATGTCACATTATATTTCACACCGTATTTTGATTCGTATTGCGGAACGATTCGATTTAATAATGTTTCAAATCCATGTTTATGTTCGGGTGATATAGTAAAATGTATGTGGACACCGTCACTGGATTTCGCGTATTGGAATCCTTCGCTTAAATGTTCTTCAACCGGTGTTTTTGCGTATTCAGGATATTTATGAAATGCAATCAAAGCCTTTGGCATATTGCCATAATTCAATCCAGAATCAGTCACTAAACAATCAACAATATTCATATCGGTTGCGTTGCGTGGTAAATACTGTTTCAAATCGTCCCAGAACGCAAACTGTTTAATATTCATAGTCGTCGTCAGCGATGTTTTATTCGGAACATTTGATGACAGAAAATCAAACAAATCTTTGAACATACGAGTTGCCGCCCCAGATGCCGGAACGAACTTCACAATTTTGTGTGATTGTTGGTATTCGTTATAAATATTAATATATTTTTGACAATCTGCATCAGATAATTTTTTCACGCCGTCCGTATTTGATGCCGGCTTTACAATATCAACAAACGGGAAACCTGTTTTGAATTTTTCAATCTGTTTGTTAACAGTATCCACAGTCAACCCGTGAGATTTTATTTGATTAATATCTTTTGAAGAAAAATTCATAAACTTCCTTTTTTTTTCATACTAAAAGAAAAAGCCGCCCTGCGCAAGGGCTTTTTATGATTGTATTCACATTTTACGTATTGATTGGGTTTATTGTCCGATAGCTTGAATTTACAAAAAATGCGACTATATAAAAGGCATAAGAAAACAAGAGGTGATTTTATGAATCCAGATGAAGTTCAAGAAACGCCACAACAAGCGATTGAAAAATACACTACCGATTTTACGAAATTGGCAGCGGACGGCAAATTAGACCCTGTGATTGGCCGCGAAGAAGAAATTCGTCGCACTATTCAGGTTTTGTCGCGTCGCACGAAAAACAATCCAGTTTTGATTGGAAACCCCGGTGTTGGTAAAACTGCGATTGTCGAAGGTTTGGCGCAACGCATAGTATCGGGTGATATGCCTGAAAATTTGTTGAATAAAAAATTATTGTCTTTGGATATGGGCGCATTGATGGCAGGCGCAATGTTCCGCGGTCAATTCGAAGGCCGTCTGAAAGCAATCTTGAAAGCGGTCAAAGAATCGAACGGTGAAATAATTTTGTTCATTGATGAATTGCATACGATGGTCGGTGCCGGCAAAGGCGAGGGTTCCATGGATGCAGGCAACCTATTGAAACCGATGTTGGCGCGTGGCGAATTGCACTGCGTAGGCGCAACGACTTTGGACGAATACCGTCAATACATCGAAAAAGACCCTGCGCTGGCGCGTCGTTTTCAGCCGGTTTATGTTGACGAACCGACGGTTGACGACACGATATCGATATTGCGCGGACTGAAAGATAAATACGAAGGTCACCATGGTGTCCGCATCGCAGACGCTGCGCTGGTTGCGGCGGTGAAATTATCGAACCGCTATATCACAGACCGTTTTCTGCCGGACAAAGCAATCGATTT
>CAMZDE010000043.1 GCA_947305255.1 uncultured Alphaproteobacteria bacterium | reverse complement strand
GAGCGCTACGTTCGCATCGTAGAGGTCGTGGGTTTGAGTCCCATCAGCTCCACCACCATTCGCTGAAGTTTCGGGTGGCAAAGCCACAGAAGGCTAGCAGGCGAAGGCGGTCCTAAAAAAAAGTCCTGGGGATATGGCGGAATGGTAGACGCTGAGGACTTAAAATCCTTTGATCATTGCGATCGTGTGGGTTCAAGTCCCACTATCCCCACCACCAATTTTCACCGAAGCGAAGCGAGGGCTGAAAATTGAGTGTTATACATAAAGCGTTTGGATGAGTAGCTCAGTTGGTTAGAGCATCACGTTCACATCGTGGGGGTCGTTGGTTCGAGTCCAATCTCATCCACCAATTTTCTTTATTTTGCACACTGTTGTTATTATTTATTTCTTTCTCGTCATTTTTATGGTATAATTTCCTAGGTTCAAAAAGGAGAGAGTTTTTATGAATGACGATATTATCGCGTTTCAATTTATGTTAGTTTTTTTCGCTGTGGCGGGGTTGTTTTCCGGGCTTTATGCGTATGGAACGAAACGACAAATTGTTTTTACTGTGAAAGAGAAAGGCACTCTGACCCACGGATATACGCGTAATGGCCAAGGCAGCACATATACTAACTTTATGATTTATACGACGGATGGGCGCGCGTTGAAAAATGTAAATAGTTTTTGGTATTGGAAATGGCGCTCTACGGAATTACAGGCAAGATTACAGAAAGGCAAAAGATATGTCGCGACCGTTTATGGTTGGCGTATTGGTGCGTTTAACGTGTATCCTAATATTGTCAGTGTTAAACCGGTAAAGTACGGACATAAGAGATAAAAAAATCGCCGTTTTGGCGATTTTTTACCGTAATCCTTTTCTTTTGCAACAATCTACGGCACCGGATTGCCAGTCTGCATACACAGATTTCGTATCACGCAAATCACGCCATGGCAACCAACCGTTACAATCTTTCTTGGTTTTATTATCGCATTTGGCATAGCGGCGCAATGTACATGTTTCAGAAGATATTTTTCCAGTATCGGTTGTGCATTTGACAACTATATTTTGGTTTTTCGCGTCGTTGCGACCGTATTCTTTGGTGGACAAAAGTTGATAGCCGAACGAATTTCCGGCACATATAAATGTTGCAATCAACATGGCAAAAATCTTTTTCATATACGTCTCCCCTATTTCATGCTATGTTTTTATTATAAATATTTTTAATATTAAATACAACAAAGTTTTATTCTTAATCGCACAACGGCGTTGAATCATCGTGCGCCAAATTGATTTGCGGTTGTCCATGGGGTTTCATTCATAAACAGATAAAACATTTCACCATGTGGGTCGTCAATGTTTGTTTCGTCTAATCTGATTATTGGGTGCACCACATAAATATCAACATTGCAATTGGCACCATGTTCATCTTGGTATTCGTCCAATTGATAATAGAATTTAGACGCAAAATCCATCGCTTGCAAATACGCGGCATCGTCATCAGCTGGGTCGGTCGAATTGCCAACCCACATCAACCACATGCCGTAATTAACAACGTTTTCTTGACCTTCTAAATCGTCTGCTGATAATAAACATAATGGTTTGAATTCAATGCCATTTGAAAATTCTTTGGACGTAGCCGAAGTATAATCATACATGTCGCCAATGAAAGCCACTATGCCATAAAGCAATCCAACTTTTTGTTCGAATTTTGCAAGGCGTGCGCCGTGTTTCAATGTCGCGTCTTTCAACCAATCGCCGATTCGTGCCGAACGAGAACTCATTCCGTGACGTGCGATTCGCCCTGCTTTGGTCATTTCTTTTGAACCATTATTAATAGCACGAAAAGATTTCAGTGTTCGTGTAATGATATTACCGGTTTGTGGACGTCGAATCGCACGCAATTCGTTCCGGTATTTTAAGATAGCGTTTAATTCATCAGAATTTTTTATATATTTTTCTACGGATTCTAAATTATCTACTTCGCGTCTTAATTTTGGATAGTCACCCAATGCACCGCTGTTTTCGATATCGTCCAATGATTTTTCAATTTCAGATATTTGCTGTTTGATTTTATTATTTTTTTCTATTTCAGACGGTTTCTTTAAGAAACGTTCGTCTTTCTTTAAATCATATAATTTATCCAGTTCGTCCATTTGTTTTTCATATTCGGCTAATTTCTTAGGATCGGCGTTTTTACGTGCCTGATTTAACAATTCTTTGTTTTCTTGTAATAATTTTTTATTGTTTTTTAGCATGTCATCCAAAGATTTTTGCGTTTCGGGTAATTCTTTGCGTAAATTTGCAAGTTCTTTGGAAAAATCATCAGAATTTTTTAATAGATTTTCAGTGATTTCAGGATCAATCTTTTTCGCGTTTTCAAAGATTTCTTTGGCTTCTTTTTCGTATTTTGCAATATCTTTGGCGTTCCCAGATTTGCGTGCTTTGTTAAGGTTTTCTATCGCTTTTTCATATTTTTTTGCGTTTTTTGCGTTTTTTTCAAATTTTTCGATGCGACCTGTTGTGCGGGCGATTTTATTAGCGGCGTTCGCGTATTCTTTGGTGTGCGAAAATTTTCTTAATTTGCCGATGTTTTTTGCCAAACGTGACCCCGTTTTTGCAGCGCGCACGCTTTTTGTCGCACCAGTCGCAAGCGCCCCGCTACCCCACGTCAAAACAGTTATGATGACGTCGGCGGCGATTTCTGCATACATAACCCAACCCAAATCGACGTCGCCTGCAACATAATAATCATTTGAATCATCTTCGATGTTAACAACTTCGTGGACAACTTGGTTAATTGTGTCGTAATTGTTGCCCAATGTAATCGCGCTTTTGCTGGTGCAACGGTTGCCATGGGGATAGATTGCGTCTATGTTATCATCAATATATTTTAATGAAACGGTGTTGTTTTTATCTGGGCCTACAAATTCAGATAAACTATCGTGTTCGACAACCAAAATTCCGTACCAAGATGGTTCAGTGTTCAAATATTTTGCAGGGTCGTTCGGATCCATTAATTTCGGGCTAAAATCACCGTTTGGCAAACTGGGTTTTGTTGCCAATAATAGGTGTTGTTTTAATATTTTTGGCGTCGTGCTATAATTAATAGTAATAATTCGACCCAATGTGAATTGATACTCAATTGGTGTGAAATTTATTATAGTTTCATCAGACACAGATGCGATTTCAGGGCATTTTAATACGCGTTCCAGAACATCGGCGGTCAACATACTGTTTTTTGCCCACGCCTGAACAACGTATTCTGCATCGCTTTCTGATACATTTGACGAATTGTCGTTTAATGCGTTGGAAAAAATTTCAGATGCACAATTCGTTGGTGTTTCGCTATGTGCGTCTGCTAAAATTTCAGCGGTTGTTTTAAAATCGTCGGATGGAACAAAAAAATCCCCAGATTTTACCGCAGACGCATTCAGCGGAAAAAACAAAAAGCACGACAAGAATATAAATATTAATCTCATTGGATTTTTTTTGTTATTCTAATTAATAAAATTTTTAATCGTCCAGATAGATTTCATCTGTTTGCACAAAATCATAAGTATCTGGATAAAAATAACCGACTTGGAAAAGATAATTTCTTGGGTGATAATCACAATTGCCTTTGTCAGCAACCGATGATACTATCTTTTGCTTTACATCATTAAATTCAGATTTTGTCATTTGCAACGGTTTTTTTGTTTCGGCATCTATTACCAATCCGTCTTGATTTTTATCCGCGCAAAATCTTTTACCCAAAATTGGATAGAATGCTTTGCCATTAAGGTCGTCTGTTAATTGGTCAACATCGCATATTGCAAAACATCCGCGACCGGTTGTTCCCGTCTTTCCATCGCCCCACCAAACAAATTTATGTTGTTTGTGTATGCGGGCGGCAATCAAAAGTCCGTTTGGTACCGGCGATGTATCGTCATCTTTGTCATCGTCATTATCGTCGTCTTTGTCATTATCTTTTTTTGTCTTTTTCTTGGTTACTTTGGAACACCCGGGTGCGTCACTATGTTCGGCACACCATTCGTCGAGTGTTTGAATATTTAATTCACGATATGCTTTCATATCTT
>CAMZDE010000042.1 GCA_947305255.1 uncultured Alphaproteobacteria bacterium | reverse complement strand
CCTATTTTTTATATGCTATTATTTTACTACAAAAGGATTCAAAATGCAATCAGGGCTTTATGTCGTTGGAACGCCAATTGGAAATTTATCTGATATGTCGCCGCGTGCGATAGAGGTATTAAATAGTGTCGATTTGGTCGCGGCCGAAGATACACGCGTGTTTTCTAAGTTAGCACAACATTTTAATATCAAAACCAAATCTGTATCGTGTCATGAACACAATGAACGTGATGTGGTTGATGGTTTGATTGAAAAAATACAAAATGGTATGGCGATTGCAACTGTGTCAGACGCTGGTATGCCAGGAATCAGTGATCCGGGGTTTCGTTTGATTCGTGCTGCGCGTCGTGCAAATGTTCCGGTGTTTATGGTGCCGGCGGCGACGGCGGCGATTTCTGCGCTGGTGCTGTCTGGGTTTCCAACGGACAGATTTACGTTCTGTGGTTTTTTTGATGAAAAGAAAATCAAAGACGACAACAAAATTCGCCATACTTTGATTTATTACGAAAGCCCAAATCGTATTATGGATACGATAAAGGTTTTGGCGGCTGTTATGCCAGAACGTCAAATCGCGATTGTTCGTGAAATTACAAAAATTTACGAAGAGACTATTATCGGTTATCCCGCAGATTTAATGCATATAGAACCGCCACGTGGTGAAATTGTCATTGTTGTTGCGCCGGCCCCAGATAAAAAAATGACAGATGATGAAATAGTTGAAATCGTAAATGATATTGTCGCGAATTCTACAAAATCTGGGGCGGCAGAGTTAGCAGCACGCGCAGGAATTTCAAAAAAAGAAGCATACAAAAAATTGGTGGGCAAAAAATGATAAAATTTGTTGGGTCTTTTGTGACTGTAAAATCTTTGCCGAAAACGCAATTCGCAGAATATGCTTTTGTCGGGCGCAGTAATGTTGGAAAATCGTCGCTGATTAACGCAATTGTCGAAGAAAAAATCGCACGGACGTCTAATACCCCGGGGCGAACACAAAGTTTGAATTTATTTAATTTGAATGATAAGACGATGATTGTTGATTTGCCAGGGTATGGCTATGCCCGCGTTTCAAAGACAGAGGCGATACAGTGGCTGAAAAGATTAGAAGAATATTTAATAAATCGTTCACAATTACGTCGTTTGTTTATTTTGATTGATTCGCGAATTGGACCAAAAGATTCTGATTTGGATTTGATGGATTTTTGCGATAGTAATGGAATCTGTTATCAGGTTGTTTATACCAAGAAAGACAAGAAAGTTCGCGAAACGTCGCAACTAAAATTATCACATGAAAATCATCCGGCAATGGTACAAGAGATTCTGGAAACGTCGGCCGAGAAAAAAATAGGGCTGGACGGGTTAAAGGAAATTATTGGTGTTAAATAAAAATGTTTTTAATGTTTCAAATCCTGTGTGCATGATGCGCGCGCTATGGGATATGATTAAAATTTATAAAAACGATTTTTCGCGTGTTCTGATTTTTTTGCCGTCACGTCGTGCTGTACGCGTTGTGGAACGTATGATTGTTGAACAAATGGGACATGCGGTTATTTTGCCGAATATGGTGCCGTTGGGGACGGGTGTCGAAGAAGACGAAGATGCGCACGATGATGATGTTATATCAAATCAGGAACGTGTGATTGTTTTATCAAAACTGTTGTCCATGGACGCAAATGTTGGTAATATTGCTACGGCGTTGCCGATTGCACGTGATTTTATTCGTATGCAAGATTATTTGAATAATGAAAATATAGATATTTGTGATATTGATTGGTTAAATTTGATTGATGAAAATCGTGCAATTCATTTTCAAAACAAAGCGCGCATATTAGACATATTAAAACAATTACCAAATGATAAAAAAACAATAACTCAAAAACGAAATGATGATATTCGTGCATGGATAAAAAATTTAGATGAATATGATTTGGTTATTGTGTGTGGTTCAACGGGGTCTGTACCGGCGACGGCTGATTTAATGTGTGAAATTGCGCGGCGTTGTAATGGGCGAATTATTTTGTCTGGGAAAATATCTGGGGTGACAGATGATTTTTTATTAGACACAAATCCATATAATGCGGAATATAAATTTTTACAGCGTTTGGGTATGTCGGATAAAGATGTTCAAACAATAGACGTTGGCAATAGCGATGTCATGGACATTATGAATGTTGCGTTTGGAAACAGCGGAACGCATGTTGATAAACGTCTGGATAATTGCAGATTGATAGAATGTGCGCGCGAAAGTGAAGAGGCACGTGTTGCAGTTGAAATAACGCGTCGCGCGGTTGCACAAAATAAATCTGTGCTGATTATCACGCCTGATGCGGCGGCAAATCAAAGAATTAAAATGGAAATGACACGTGCGAATTTGAATGCTGATTTTTCATCTGGTGTTTCGGGAAATCTGACAGATTTAGGCCGCGCGATATTAAATTTATTTGATGATTGGGCGCAAAATAAATCTGGGGAATTTGAACGTTTATATTCGCAATCAGGATATAATCTTTTCAAAATGCTGGTTGATTTTGTTGATAATAACAATATGGATGTTTTTCAACCAAATTTTGTAATCGAAAATGATACGGATGTTGCAATATGGGATAGTATTAAAAACATGTCGGACGTGTTGTGTAAAAATTCTATTCGATTAAATGTGTTGGACGCGCGCGCTTTTTTAAGTGACGCAATTGGGGGCGTTGTTGTGCGCGATAAAAAAGATGATGATTGTCGTGTCTGTATTTTGGGAACTATTGAATCACGTATGCAAACTGCGGACGTTGTTGTATTAACAGGATTAAACGATGGAATGTTCCCGTCAATTGGATATGAAAATGCGTGGTTGCCGCGTGATATATCAAAAAAGATTGGATTGCCGTCACCAAACAGAAAAGTGTCTTTGATGGCGTTGGATTTTATGAATTTATCGTGCGGCGGCGATGTGTATTGGTTGCGTTCTAAACAATCGGGTGGTGTTTTGACGACTGAATCCAGATTTTTATCGCGCGTTCGTGTTGCAACCGGTGATATAAAAACAGATAATGAAATATTAGATTTTGTTCGCAATATGGATAATGTTGAATACAACCCGTTGGATTATTCGTCGCCACTTCCCCCGATTGATAGGTCTGATGTTTATGTGACAGAAATTGAATTATTGATACATAATCCATATGCGTTTTATGCCAAACACATTTTGCGTTTGAAACCTATGGACGATTATTGGGTTTTGCCAGATGCGCGACAATTCGGTATATTGGTTCATGATGTCATTGAAAACGCGACTGATTTTAACGTGGACAATTTAATTCGTGAAATGGATATGCGTGCGAAACAGGTTTTAGAGCCTGAATCTATCATATTCTATTTTTGGCACAAAAGATTCTGTGAAATCGCACCGTTTGTTGCAAATTATTTCAAAGATAAAAAAATTCAATACAAAGAAATTTTAGGTTCAACAAATATTTCAGGACGTAATGTTCGGGCGCGCGCTGATTTGATTTGGGACGGCGTTGTTATGGATATAAAAACAGGGGGCGCGCCAAATAAAAAACAATTAATGGACGGCACTATGCCCCAGATTGCATTAGAAGGATACATAATGCAATCCGGCGGATTTGCGATAAAAATGAAAGATGTTTCGATTACGCCAATTCTGCAATTTTTACAATTAAAAAATGGGGATTTGGATTTAATAGAATATAGTGATGATGTCGCACAGGAAATGATTGATAATACTGTGCAAAAGGTCAAAGAATTATTCGGACAATATAGTGGTGATAACCGTGCCGCATATGATTATCGTGAAAGTGTTGGTGCAAAATATCATGAATGGGACGATTTGGCGCGCGTGGACGATTAAATTTCCAACATTAAACCACAATGATCAGTTGGTTTATCGGCCAATCTGGGTTCGATATCTATTTCGCAATTTTTAACCATTTTTGCCGCGGTTTTGTTGCACAGGAAATAATCCAAACGTAATCCTTGTTTGTTGCCGACCGTGTCGCGTCCGCGATAGCCATACCATGTATAGTCTATATCGTCGGGGTGTTGCATACGCCATGCGTCAACCCAACCCATGTTCAACCATTGCTGCATTATTTCACGTGCATCAGGTGCCGAAATAGATGACCCAATGTAATTTTTAGGGTTCCATATATCCCTATCTTCGATTGCGACATTGAAATCCCCACCGATTACAACAGGTTCTTCGGAATCGATGTATTGCGATATATATTGTGTAAATGCGCGCATCCAATCCAATTTATATGGAAATTTAGGTGATTCAATACAATCGCCGTTTGGCATATACACGTTTATTACACGAATGCGGCCGTCGATAACACATTCCAGAAAACGTGCGTTCATATCTGGAAAGTTAGGTAATCCCATTGTCACGTCTTCGATAGAATTTTTCGAGAAAGTTGCGACGCCGTTCCAGGATTTTTGACCAAAAACCTTAATATTATATCCATATTCATCAAAAACATTATGTGGAAAATTCGCGGTTTCGACCTTTAATTCTTGGACGAGAATAGTATCATATTCATTTTTGCGCAAAATATCCATGAAACTTTCGATATGGGCGCGGATAGAGTTTATGTTTAAGGTTAATATTTTCATATTTGCAATCTTTATTTTCTGATACTATAATATACCTTGTCCAATATAAAAACAACAAGGATTTTATGTTATGAATATGTATCAAGTATTAA
>CAMZDE010000041.1 GCA_947305255.1 uncultured Alphaproteobacteria bacterium | reverse complement strand
GATTTTTTACGATAAATTGCTGCACGAACTGCCATTATGCCACCTCTTCTTCTGTATTTTTCTTCATCATAACAGACGGTGTTTTCGCCAATTCTTCAACGCGAACGTTCAAGAAACGAATAACATCTTCATCAATGCGGGAACGACGTTCCAATTCTGCGATTTGATTACCTGGCAATTCGATATTCAACAAAACATAGTGCGCTTTGCGGTTTTTACGAATAATATACGCCAGATTTTTCAATCCCCAAAATTCAGTGGATTTAACATCGCCACCCAATTCTTTGATAATTTCTGTGAATTTAGCCGCTTTTTCTTTCACCTGCGGTTCGGTCAGGTCTTGGCGGAAAACCAAGACGCTTTCATAGTAAGCCATTTTATTTCCTTTGGTTTAAATCAGCCGATAACCCCATGTCATCAGCAGGAACAGCCCCTATTATGCTGTTTTTTTATAAAAAATCAAGTCTTTTTATAATATTGGTGTAAAATCGGACTAAATCTTTATTGACAGCCCTTTTCAATTTTTACTATGATTTGCTTAACGAGAGATAATATTATGACAAAATTTCATAAAAATTTTAATATAATGTCGATGTTCACAGCCGTTCTTTTGGCCGTAATTTTGTTCTTTTGGCGGACTTTCATGAACATCGCCGTCGCAAACGTTTTATTAAATGGAATTATCATTGGGACTACGATTTTCGGGATTGTGATTTGCTTTGCACAAATGTTTAAGTTATTACCTGAATATCGGTGGTTGCACGCATACTTTAAGGGCGTCGCGACATACGGTTTTATTCCGACGATTTTGCGTCCTGTGGCTATGACTTTGAACAACCGCCACACACACATTACGACCACCAATTTGAACGAATTGTTGGAATTGGTTTCGTCCCGAATCGAAGAAGAACGTGATTCAGTGCGCTATATCACAAACACCCTGATTTTCTTGGGATTATTAGGAACTTTTTGGGGATTGATTTTGACAATCGGCGGATTTGCAGAATTATTGTTCACACTGGATTTCGAAAGCGCATCGGTTATGCAGAACATGCAAAACGGTATGGCGGTTCCATTATCGGGCATGGCGACCGCGTTCACCAGTTCCCTGCTCGGTCTGGCGGGCAGTTTGTCTGTGGGTTTTCTGGGGCAGCAGGTTCAATTTGCACAAAATACAGTTTTCCAAGATTTGACTGATTTTATGACAAAATACACACTGCAAAGCCCAAGCGTCACACCACAGACCATCGAATTGGCGGACAAAGCGCCTGTGACCGAAGCGGTTTATAGCAAAATTACAGACATTTATGACATATTCACGAAATCAGGCTATGAAATTTGTGATTTAATTCGCATCGACGGAAAACATCCGGCCGTGGTCGCATTGGGTGCAGATGAAAAACTGTTTATCGGGACAACCGGCGTTGATGATGAAACTTTGCGCAACACATTGAAACGCATCCAATTATGTTTCGCCGACACATTGGAAGGAATCAATATAAACACTAAAATTTTGTGTATTGACGGCACTGAATCAAATCTGGACGCTGACATAGTTCACTTTGTTTCCACCGATGCGATGAATAAATACATGGCCGCGCACAAAAACATTAAACCAAAGACCAAAACAGACATTGAAAATTTCGATGCGTACGCTGAATATATTTCTGCTGCAATGGAATATTTATTCAAACCGCGTCAATAGAATAAAAAAACTGAGAGAGGGAAAAAACAGATGTTAAATTTACGCTTTCGCGAAAAAACAAATGCATGGCCTGGGTTCGTAGATTTATTTTCGAATCTGGTTATAATTTTGATATTTTTATTGATTGTGTTCGTGTTTTTGTGGACAACGACCAGTGTGTTTAACAAAAATACAGGCACACGTAAAATCGCTTTTCTGGAACACAAAACCCAGCAACAGGCCGAACAAATTGTTCAAATGACTGCCGACAAAGAACAGGCTGAACAATTGCTGTTCGCAGCACGTAACGCCTTAGAAGCCCAAGAATCCAACATCGTTAACACTCAATTACAACAAGAAAACATGGCGCGCGCATACGAAGAAAAAATCGCGCAAATGGTCGCTGAACAGCAACAAATGCAACAACAAATTGCTCAAATGCAACAGGAAATGCAGGCGCGTATTTTGGAATTGACAACATTGTTAAATCATGCAAACACTGCAAAAACAGAAATAATGCGCATGGAATCCGAACGCCACGAAATTCAAGATGACATCATGGCGAAAAACGCAGATTTAGGCGCACAAATCGAAGAATTGAATAATGAAATCGCGCGCCTTAACGCGGCGTTGGACGCTGCGGAAACCGCCGCCAAACAGCAAGACATCGAATATATCGAAATGTCGAATCGGTTGAATCAGGCATTAACCGACAAAATCGCAGAATTGCGGGCATTGGGTCTGTATCAATCTGAATTTTATAAACAAATAAAAATCGCGTTGGGCGACGACGCCAGCATCGAACAAGACGGCGACCGATTCATAGTGTCCAGTGATATTTTATTCCCGTCAGGGTCATACAAAATTTCACCCGACGGTAAAAAACAGTTAAAGATTTTGGCGAACGTCATCAAAGATTTTGAACAAAGAATCCCTGAAGACATTGATTGGATTATTCGCGTTGACGGCCACACAGACAGCAAACCTGTAATCAGCGGAACAACGGGATACACAAACAATATGGAATTGTCATTATTGCGGGCAACAGCGGTCGTAAACGAATTGGTTCACGACGGCGTGTCAAAGCGGCGTTTGATACCGTCGGGATTCGGCGAATTATATCCGGTGGCATCTGGAAAAACACCGGCCGCATTACAAAAAAACCGCCGTATCGAATTACAGTTAACGAATAAATAAAAAACGGGGTCAACCCCCGTTTTTTTTATTCCCCACAATATTTTCCAACCCACCCACGCACCCCGATAAAATATATTTGCATTTTGGAAAAATATAGTTATAATATGTGTCACCTTCGGGGCGTAGCTCAGTCTGGTAGAGTACTTGGTTTGGGACCAAGGTGTCGAAGGTTCGAATCCTTTCGCCCCGACCAAGTTTAAGAAATAAAAACGGATACCTTAAAGTGTCCGCTTTTTTTATACCCTTTTGTAGCCCAAGTTCAGCCACTATTCCACCCTGTCAATTTTTAATGCACCAAGATGTCGCTTTGGTTGTTCAGCCCCTAAAAGTATACCTATACCCTAAAAAGTATACCTTGACCACTTGGACAACTTTCACGCGCCACGTGGTCATAAGTAATTGATTCTTATATATTTACATACTTTGATATTTTGGTTGAAGTTCAAATCCAACGTGGACACCCACACTTTTGTCGCGAAACGTGGCCTTAAATTATTGTAAAACAATGCTTTTTATGATGTGAACATATAATTGTATAGTAATTGACTTTTTGCGTTGGATGTTCTACTCTTGTTCTTATGCAACGGATTATAGCTTTGATAGATTGTGATTGTTTTTTCGTGTCCTGTGAGCGGGTTAAGGATCCAAAATTACAGGGTAAGCCCGTCTGTGTCATGACCGGTAGTGGGGATAAAGGCATCATTGTTTCCCGGTCAAAGGAGGCAAAAGCACTCGGTGTTAAGATGGGCGAACCGTATTTCAAGGCTAAAGTCGAACATCCTGATGCAATTTGTATTCCTGCGCATCACTCTCTTTACCACGAAATATCGCAACAAGTTATGGACACCCTCCGAGATTTTACACCCGATGTTGAGGTTGTTTCGGTTGATGAAGCCTACGCTGATGTGACCGGTTTTAACAAATTACACAAAATAACCTACACCCAATTCATCACTAATATTCGAGATGAGGTCCTGAAGCGCACAGGCGTTCCGGTATCAATCGGCCTATGTTCGTCTAAGACCCTAGCAAAGTTGGCTAGTGATAAAGCAAAAAAATGCGGTGGTATTTATGTGATCCGGCCGGAAGTTGATAAGATCCTTGAAAAAGTCGGCGATGATCCGATCGATTCTGTATGTGGCGTTGGACGGCAGAACTCTAAACACTTATTATATAATGACATCAACACCATTCGAGAATATGTTTCCAAGTCGGACAGCTGGCTGAGAAAAGGCTTTGGCGTGAATGGTGTAACCTTGAAGCACGAACTTTTAGGCGAAACTGTCTCACCGGTAAATCCAAAACCCGAGCCACCGCAATCTATTCAGGACACCAGCGCGTTTGCAGAATTTTCAAAAGACATAGATTACCTACACTCCACGCTATCCGGACATATACACAATGCTTCTAAAAAGCTCCGGCTATGGAACGGATATTGTTCAACTATTGCTGTTATGGTCCGGACAAAGGAATTTGCCGTCTATCAATTGGAAGCAAAACTTGAAAACCCAACGAACTCCGAAAAAACTTTGCGTAATGCGGCGCATATGTTGTTGGATCAGCTTTACCACCGCGGCACGACTTACCGAGCGACCGGAATTACCTTGATGAACCTGACTATCGGTAAAAAACAACAGTTTTCACTATTTGATAATTTAGAACCGGAAGATGACAAACTCTCCCGAGTTATTGACCAGTTAGAAAACAAATTCGGTTCAGGGATAATCAAAACCTTGCGTTAATCATTATCTTCTGCCGGTTTTAATAAAGCCTGGCAGTAGTGAATTGCACCACAGACACCTGAACCGGCTAATAAAGAATGATTTGCCGCGTTTACGATTGTTACGCAGTTCAAGACGGAGCGTGAGCAGGAACGGCTTGCACAGCTTCAAGA
>CAMZDE010000040.1 GCA_947305255.1 uncultured Alphaproteobacteria bacterium | reverse complement strand
TTTGCAAGCAGAGGGTCGTCAGTTCGAGTCTGATCAGCTCCACCACCAATTTTAGAGGGTGGACCAAATAAATAACAAATTCGCCAAAAGGAGGTGAATACATAATGGTTAAAGTTCTGGTTCGCGATAACAATGTTGAACAGGCTTTGCGCGTCGCAAAACGCAAATCACAAAAAGAAGGCCTGTATCGTGAAATGAAAGGACGTCAACGTTACGAAAAACCAACTACGAAACGTAAACGCTTGAAAGAAGAAGCAGTTCGTAACGAAAAAAAGCGTCAATCAAAACAACGTATGGTTTTCGGATTCTAAAATCAAAAATCCAATTAAAAATCGCCCAATCGGGCGGTTTTTTTCTTGTTTTATTTTTTCAAATGTTTTATTCTGGGCGTGATAAAAAACGGAAAGATTATGAGAAAAACAGAAAATATAGTTGAAAATATATCGGGTCAACAATTATCAGACGCTTTGTCGGAACGATATCTGTCTTACGCGGTCAGCACGATTGTCGCGCGCGCGTTGCCTGATGTTCGCGATGGTTTGAAACCGGTGCATCGGCGCATTTTGTTTTCTATGTTGCGGCAAAAATTGTCGCCGTCGGCGGCGTTTCGCAAATGCGCGACGGTGGTTGGCGATGTGTTGGGGCATTATCATCCGCACGGCGATGCGTCGGTCTATGATGCGATGGTGCGTTTGGCCCAAGATTTTTCTGTACGTTATCCTTTAATTGATGGTCAGGGTAATTTTGGAAACATTGATGGTGACCCCCAAGCGGCATATCGTTATACTGAATCAAAGATGACAAACGCCGCGATGCTGATTATGGAAGGTATCGACGAAGATAGCGTCGATATGATGCCTAACTTTGACGGGACGACGGTTGAACCGACGGTTATGCCGGGGGCGTTTCCTAATCTGTTGGCGAACGGTGGTATGGGTATTGCGGTTGGTATGGCGACGAATATCCCAACGCATAATGTGTCTGAAATTATGGATGCGCTGAATTTAGTGGTGGATAAACCAGACGCGACCACTGAACAGATTATGAAGAAATTAGTCGGGCCTGATTTCCCGACAGGTGGCGTGTTGGTTGATGATTTTGCTGCTATTTGTAAAAACTATGATACGGGGCGTGGTGCGTTTCGTATTCGTGCAAAATGGGAGGTTGAAAAACTGGATCGCGGTGCGGAACAGGTTGTAATTACTGAAATCCCATATGGCATAATTAAATCTAAGTTGGTGGAACAGATTGCTGATTTGGTCGATTCAAAGAAATTGCCGTTGGTCGAAGATATTGTCGATGAATCTACAACCGATGTGCGCATTGTTATCACACCGAAGAATCGCAACGTGCCGTGTGATAAAATGATGGCGCATTTGTTTGCGATGACTGATTTGGAATATAAATTCAACATGAATTTCAATGTTGTCGATTCAAATGGTGCGCCACGTGTGATGCCTATTGGTGATGTGTTGCGCGAATTTGTTGCGCATCAAAAAAATGTTTTATTGCGTCGCACACATTGGCGTTTGTCGAACATAGAAAGACGCCTTGAAATATTGGGCGGATTGTTGATTGTATATCTGAATTTGGATAGGGTGATTGAAATCATCAGAAACGAAGATGATCCGAAATCGGTTTTGATGGACGAATTCAAATTGACTGAGATTCAGGTTGAATCTATATTGAATACTCGTTTGCGTTCTTTGCGCAAATTGGAAGAAATGGAAATCAAACGTGAAGATGCTGAATTGCGTGACGAACGCGATAAATTAAACGCGCTGTTGCAAAGTCCGGATTTGCAGAACGCTCAATTGCACGCGTGGTTCGACGATATCAAAAAACAGTATGCGAAAAATACTGCGTTGGGGCGTCGTCGCACACTATGGGCGCCGGTCGGCGAAGAAATCACTGTGAACGCGGACGATTTTATAGAGAAAGAACCAATCACGGTTGTGTTGTCGTCTATGGGGTGGATACGTGCCGCGCGTGGACATTTGGATTTGAACAATTTGGATATGAAATTCAAAGAAGGCGACGAATTGCAATTTGCTTTCCATGCACAAACGACAGACAAAATCAATCTGTTCGCGTCGCGTGGAAAAATGTTCACGTTGGCTGCAAACGATTTGCCGTCGGCGCGCGGTTTTGGTGAATCTGTGCGTATGATGGCGGACATCGGTGCCGATGAAACGATAGTTCGTGCATTTGTGTTGGAAACTGACGCAAAATATCTGGTCGTGGGACGTCATGGAACTGGGTTTATCGTGTCGGGTGAAAATTGCGTCGCGCAAACACGAAACGGAAAACAGGTCATGAATGTTGACGATCGTAATCCGGCGGTTTTGTGCGTGCGTGTTGACGGCGATATGGTCGCGCTGTCGGGGTCAAACGATAAATTATTGATGTTTGAAACAGAACAAATTCCAGAAATGTCGCGTGGCAAAGGTGTAATCTTGCAGAAATACAATGCGGAACGCACATATACAATCGACGCAATGTTTTTTAATAAAACCGATGGTTTTGGCTGGACAACAGGTCGCGGAACGACTAAAATAGACGATATCAGCCCGTGGGTTGCAAAACGCGCATCTCAGGGTCATACGATACCTGTGGGCTTCCCGCGCAGCGGCAAATTTGGAAAGTGAGGGATTCCCCGTCTCAGGTTGGGGTGCCTGATGATGGGGGTGGGTGTTCACCCCAGTGGCACTTATGTGCCGTTGGGGTCCAAAGCCCATAAAGAATAAAAAAACAATATAAAAAAAACCGCAAAATGCGGTTTTTTTTATTTCCATATATCACAAAAAATATTAATGTGACATTTTTGCTTCTGTGAACACCACGTGTTTGCGCAATTTTGGATCATATTTGCGGAATTTCATTTTACCCTGGGTGTTTTCAGATTTCATATTCTTTTTAGTTGTGTAAAAGAAACCGGTTTCTTTGTTTTCCAGTTTAATAAATTCGTTGCTACCTTTTTTAGATGCCATTTTTATCGCCTTTTTTAATTACTTCGCGCATTATAGGTTGAATTTTACACAAAATCAAGTTTTTTTTATGATGAAAACAACCCGCCATGTGGCGGGCGTTTTTTTATTATTGTGCAATTGATAATGTAACCTGTGTCGTGGCATTTGCGCTGTCATCATCCCACGTAGTGTAAATTGTGACACGTTTTGCCGCGATTGTATTATTGACACCGGTAATAGCATTTTTCACCGCCATACCACTGACCAATTCATTATCTTCGTATACATAGTTTATATCTGGAACTACACGATTTGACATACCTGGTTCTTCATCGTTATCTCCAAGATAAAGTGAAGATTTGTAGGATAGCTCATCTGTTAGGGCAGCTGTTACTGTATTCACTGCCCCAATTACATCGTTATATGCGCCCTTTACATATGCTGTAGACGCAATATGTTCCGAATCGGCATTTCCTATGTCCGCAGTGACATATGGTCCAGTGGTGTCTGCGCTTGTTATGGTTCCACCATAGGCGACCCGTGCAGGTGTATTAACATAATTATATGTATAATCCGCGTTCGCGCAGAACGGTAATGCGGCAATTATTGCGATTGATAATAGTGTTCTTGTTGTTGTCATAGTATCTCTCCTTTTTTGTTAGAACAACAAAAGACCACCCAAAAAAAGGTGGTTGGAGGTTAGATACAATTGCAAGTTGAATTGTGTCGTTTATTTTACCTTGCGGTATTATTCACGAACCCTCCAACCATTACGATTGGAGATTTTACGTTTCTCGAAACGAACCTGCATCGGGTATCTACACCCCATCAGGAAAACTCTTCCTGACGCGGTTATTATATCAAAAAACTGATATGCCGCGCAAGCACATTTTGTTTGCGATTATGTTTGCTGATAAAAAAGTTATAAAATTTTTTGCTTTAATAAATTTCCGGCGGCCAGAAATAGGGGCGACGGCAATTTGCCCAGATTAAACCACGCCCATTGTGCGCATTTATCTGGTTCCATAATTTTTGGTTCAGCGATAATATTATTCGCACGATAATGCAATGTTATATAATGTTTTTCTGGGAAAATATCATTCGTCCACGACAGCGCACAGAAATTGTGTTCTGGTATAATAATACCAGTTTCTTCAAGCAGTTCGCGCGCGGCGCAGTGTTGCGGCGTTTCGCCGAATTCTAAATGTCCCCCTGGGGGTGCCCAGGTATCAAAACCGTGCTTTGATTTGCGTTTGCCTAATAAAACCTGACCCGCCGGATTAAAAATCCAAACGCCAACACCAACACGAACTATGTTATTTTCAGACATATTCTTTTCCGTTCGCGGGCATTATAGCCGTGTTCGGCATAATTTGCAAGTTTTATTGTGCGCTTTGCGCGCAATAACGAAGAAAAGCCCGCCTTCGCTAGTTCTTAATTTCGAATAATAAAAATGTGGTATTGAAAGTTTTTATTTCGTTTAATGTAATGGCTACGGCGCGGCACTGAATTTTCTTAATTGTGCGCTTTGCGCGCAATAACAAAGAAAAGCCCGCCTTCGCTAGTTCTTAATTTCGAATAATAAAAATGTGGTATTGAAAGTTTTTATTTCGTTTAATGTAATGGCTACGGCGCGGCACTGAATTTTCTTAATTGTGCGCTTTGCGCGCAATAACGAAAATTCGTGGTGCGGGTAAAGAGACTTGAACTCTTACGGGTTGCCCCACTGGAACCTAAATCCAGCGCGTCTGCCAATTCCGCCATACCCGCAGAACATTAATATACTGGGTAATTGCGCGGAAAATCAGCGTCGTGAACCAATGCAGATTTCTTGCCGCATCCGCAAACCAATAGCCCAAGGCAAAACAGTATAATTATTTTCTTCATAGGCCTGATTATATAAATGTTTCCGACGGTTGTCAATTTAACACTTGCCATGTCGCGTATGTTTTTTTCAATGATTATTTGGTTTTAATACTGCAATATGTCAAAATATTAAATAAAATAGTGGTAATAATGAAAAAAATACTTGATTTTTGTATTCTTTCAGTATAATATTGCTATCGCTCTGGGGTGTTAGCTCAGCTGGTTTAGAGCGTCTGCCTGTCACGCAGAAGGTCGAGGGTTCGAGCCCCTTACATCCCGCCAGAGATTTTTACCGCCGGGGAACCGGCGGTAAATTACGGTTCTGGCCCCATCGTCTAATGGTTAGGACACCGCCCTTTCAAGGCGAGAATCCCGGTTCAAATCCGAGTGGGGCTGCCAAAA
>CAMZDE010000039.1 GCA_947305255.1 uncultured Alphaproteobacteria bacterium | reverse complement strand
TGTCCAATATAAAAACAACAAGGATTTTATGTTATGAATATGTATCAAGTATTAAAGCAGGTGGCGCATGAATCGCCCGACGCTTTGTTTTTGGTACGCGAAAAAATCAGTTTCAAAAAAGCACTATCCTTGATTCATGCACGGGCAACAACGTTACACAATGCCGGTGTGAAGAAAGGTGATGTTGTCGGTTTATTGGCACATAATATACCTGAATTTCCTTTGACTCTGTTCGCGTGCTGGTATTTGGGCGCAACGGTTTTGTTGTTGGATACAAATTTAACGCCGTTTGAATATGATAATATGGCAAAAACGGTTAATTGTAAATTTGTATGCGCGGAAAAATCGTTCTTTTATGATACAAAAAAATTTAAGTTTTTTGATATTTTGACGGTCGATGATAAAACAGATGAAAGATTAAAACCGGTGGATTCAGATGACGATGATATTGCAACGTTATCTTTTACATCGGGGTCAACCGGCACGCCAAAGGTTGTGCCTTTGACACATGGTAATCTGAAAAAATCGTCGGATTGTTATTCTGATATGGGTCAATGGATTCACAAGAATGAAATTATGTACGGGTTTTTGCCGCTATATCACGTGTTTGGTTTTGCGGCGGGTATATTGGCACCGCTGCATTTTCATATGGGGATTTTATTGCAACCTTCAATCAATCCGAAAAATATTTTGGACGATTTTAAGACGTATAAACCACACTGTATTCCTGCGGTGCCCCGTTTGTATGAGGTTTTTCGCAACAAGATAATCGAAGGTATCAAGGCTCAACATAAATGGTGGTTGGTATCGTTTGTTTTGAATAACCAAAAATTGTTACGAAATATTGGTTGTGGTTGGTTGGTCAGAAAGGTTCAAAAGCCATTACAAGATATCTTTGGTGGACGCGTGAATATTATGATTGCGGGGGGCGCGGCCACAAAACCCGAAGTTGAAAGATTTTATGAGATGTTAGGTATTGCATTTGTCCAAGGATACGGAATGACTGAAACTGTGGGGCCATTTTGCTGTTCTCGCCCTGTGAAACATCGCGTTCCGTTCGCGTTTGGGACACCGGTTGGGTGTTCAGAATGCACTATACGTGATGCCGATGAAACGGGGGTTGGAACTCTTTGGGTGCGTGGGCCAAATATTTTTAAGGGATATTTGAATAACAAATCTGCGAATGAAGAACTGTTTGACAAAGATGGTTGGTTCAATACGGGCGATTTGGTTTATTTGGATAAAAATAAACAATACCATTTTGCCGGTCGTAAAAAACAAGTAATTGTTTTAGATAGTGGCAAAAACGTTTATCCTGATGAATTAGAAGGTTTATTCATGGAAATCGACGGCGTTAAAAACGTTGCAGTCTTTGAACACAAAGTGAATGATAAAACTGTGACGTATGGCGTATTCCAAGTCGATGAGAATATGACAATGGAAAAATTATCCGCCGAAGTTGCCAAAGCAAACAAGAAAGTTGCGTCTTATAAATGGGTGACGCATTTTGCTATGACGCGTGATGATTTGCCGATGACCAGTACACAAAAGGTAAAACATCATGTTGTTCGTCAGAATTTAATTGGTGGAAAATATCCAAACAAACATGAATAATATTTTTATAAACAAGAGAAAAGGATTGAATTATGAATATGTATGAATTGTTAGAAGACAGAGTAAAAAAAACACCAAAGACATTGTTTTTGGTTCGTGAAAATGTGACGTTCGAAGATATGCCGAAACTGGTTTTGGCGCGTGCGACAACACTGCGTGATGCCGGTGTAAAGGCGGGCGATACAGTCGGACTTTTGTCACATAATATACCTGAATTTATATCGACTTTGTTTGCGATTTGGTATTTGGGTGCGCGCGTATTGTTGTTGGATACAAATTTAACTGGGGCAGAATATGACAATATGACGCATTTAACAGATTGTAAATTAGTGTGTGCTGAAAAATCTTTCTTTTATGATACAAAAAATTTTAAATTCTTTGATATCGAAACCAAAGATGAAAAATCAGATGCTAAATTAAAACCGTATCCATTAAAAGACGATGATATTGCGACATTGTCGTTCACGTCTGGGTCCACAGGTGTTCCAAAGATTGTGCCATTGACACATAAAAATTTGGTTTCTTGTTCTGAAAGTTTGGAAAGTTTAAATGTGTTTTTGCATCCTGGGGAAATGATGTACGCGTTTTTACCACTTTATCACGTGTTTGGTTTTGCGGTTGGATTTTTGGCGCCGTTACATTTCGGTATGGGGATTTTATTGCAATCTACAATTAATCCAAATGCAATCTTGCAAGATTTTGCACAATATAAACCTCAGGTTATTCCAGCGGTTCCAAAATTGTGGGAAATTTTCCGCAAGAAAATTATTGATGGTGTCAAAGCAAAGAAAAAATGGGGATTGGTTTCTTTCATTATGAATCATCAAAAATTCTTGCGTGCGATTGGTTTGGGTAAATTGGTTGATAAAGTCTTGAATCAAATTCGCGCTGTGTTTGGTGGTCGTGCGCATTGTTTGGTTGCAGGTGGTGCCGCCACGAAACCAGAAGTTGAAAAATTCTATAATCAATTGGGAATGAATTTTGTTCAAGGTTATGGTATGACCGAAACCGTTGGACCAATCTGTTGTTCAAAACCGTTGAAAAAACGTATTGCGTATGCGTTTGGTGCGCCGTTGGGTGAAAATTGCTGTGAAATTCGTAACAAAGGCGATGATGGTATCGGTATGTTGTGGGTGCGCGGTGATCAGGTGTTTGGCGGATATCTGAATAACGAAGATGCAAATCGCGAATGTTTTGACAAAGACGGATTTTTCTGCACTGGGGATTTAGTATCTATGGATAAAAACGGCGAATTCCATTTTGCAGGACGCAAAAAACAAGTCATCGTTTTGGATAGTGGTAAAAACGTTTATCCTGATGAATTGGAAGGTTTATTCATTGAAATCGATGGTGTGAAAAGCGTCGCTGTCTTTGAACACGAAGTGAACGATAAAACTGTTGCATACGGCGTGTTCAGTGTCGAAGAAGGCATGACGATGGACAAATTAGCGGCAGAGATTGCAGAAAAGAACAAAAAAGTCGCACCATATAAATGGGTGACGCATTTCGCAATGACTACTGACGATTTGCCGGTGACCAGTACGCAAAAAATCAAACACCACGTTGTTCGTCAATGGTTGATTGATGGAAAATATCCAAATAGACACGAATAATAATTCATGGCACTATTTTAATGGTGCCACATATTTCGTTAACCAAAAGGGGATTATGTTATGAATATGTATCAAAAACTTGAAAATGCGGCGAATCAGTGGCCAGAAAATATGTTTCTGGTTCGCGAAGGAATCACGTATTCTCAATTCTTGGAACACGTGCGTGCACGTGCGGCGACTTTGCGTGATATGGGTGTGAAAAGCGGCGATGTTGTTGGTATTTTATCGCATAATTTACCGCAATTCCCGTTGACTTTGTTCGCTGTTTGGTATTTAGGCGGAATCGTGTTGATGTTGGACACGAATTTAACACCGTTTGAATATGACAATATGGCACAAATAGCAAATTGCAAATTCGTTTGTGCGGAACCGTCGTTTTTCTATAAAACAGATAAATTCAAATTTATAGATATTACACGCAAAGATGGTGATATCGATTATGATTTAAGACCTTTTCCGTCTGAATCAACCGATATTGCGACACTGTCGTTCACTTCGGGTTCAACCGGCACGCCAAAGGTTGTGCCATTAACACATTTCAATTTAACAGAATGTGCGAATTCGTTGGAAGATATGTCGGATTATTATCATTCAGGTGAAATCATGTACGGATTTTTGCCACTGTATCATATCTTTGGATTTGCAGTCTGTATTTTGGGGACGATTCAATATGGCGGTGGTCTGGTATTACAGCCGGTTATAAATCCAAAATACATTCTGGACGATTTTCAAAAATTCAAACCACATGTGATTCCTATTGTGCCACGTGTGTTGGAATTGTTCCGCAATAAAATTATTGACGGTATGAAGCAACAGAAAAAATGGCGCGTTGCATCGTTCATTTTGAATAACCAAAAAACTTTGAAAGATATGGGATTGGATTTCTTTGTTCGCAAAGTCCAAGAACCATTGCTGGATATTTTTGGTGGACGCGTAAAATTGCTGATTGCGGGTGGGGCAGCGACCAAACCAGAGGTTGAAAATTTCTATGAATCGCTTGGGTTGGCGTTTATCCAAGGTTATGGTTTAACTGAAACGGTTGGGCCAATTTGTATTTCAAAGCCGACCAGCAAACGTATGGCGTATTCTGTCGGATCATCAACATCAAATAACGAATGTGAAATTCGTGACAAAGATGAAAACGGTGTCGGCATTTTGTGGGTTCGCGGACATCAGGTATTTAATGGCTATCTGAATAATCCAGAGGTTAATGCCACTGTATTTGATGACAAAGGATTTTTCAATACTGGCGATATGATGTACATGGATAAAAACGGCGAATTGCATTTTGCAGGACGCAAAAAACAAGTCATCGTTTTGGATAGTGGTAAAAACGTTTATCCTGATGAATTGGAAGGTTTGTATCTGGAAATCGAAGGCGTCAAAAACGTTGCGGTCTTTGAACACAAGGTTGGCGATAAAACCGTCGCATACGCTGTGTTCCAAGTGGAAAAGGGTATGACGTTGGAAAAATTGGCCGCCGAAGTTGCCAAGGCAAACAAGAAAGTTGCGTCTTATAAATGGGTGACGCATTTTGCGATGACAACAGAAGATTTGCCGATGACCAGTTCGCAAAAAGTGAAACATCATTTGGTTCGTCAGAACCTTATTGACGGCAAATATCCAGATAGAAAAGAGTAATCCGTCCGCGGCACCAATTTTTTGGTGCCGCAGCCGCGATGTCTTGCCACCAACGGCGCATCTGAACATTTTTGTTTAATTTTTTAACACCGCCCATTTGGGCGGTGTTTTTTGCGGATTAACATGATATTTTTTATTCTTGTATCGGGCTTTTAAATATGATAGTATATGTTTGAACCTGAAAATTGGGTTCGGGGCTATAGAAAGCCTTTCTGCGTGCGGTGCGAATGCATCGTTATCTTGATGTTTGCGGTGTATTTTGCACCGTAAATCCCTGATGTTTATGTCGGGGAGCCGTTGGTGTATATCTGAAGACCGCGGAGTCACTCACGTGGATGATTTTCTAACTCCCCGACCACCAATTTTTTGGTGGTCAATTTTTTATTCGAACTATGGGAGGAAAAAATGAAAAAAACTTTATTATCAATCGCAATTATCGCGGCATTACCATTTGGGGCAAGGGCAGAAAATATCTCGGGTGCGATGTATACCGCGCCAGCGCGCTATGACACCAATCATCCTGCACCAACAACAGATGCATATGCACCGTATGGTCGTATTGATATAGATACAGCCGACCAAGAACATATTGCAACAACCGCATATGTCAAAGGCGCATATAACAGTGCAATCGCGGCAGTAAATAAAGTAGGTGGATATAAACAAGATAGATTATATAATATAGATGCCGATGAGTATATTGCTGAAGTGGATGGGACTAGTACCATGTTTGCTATGTTAGCCGAAGGAGATGGAAGTTCGGATGCGTTGTTATCTGCAGATGCAATAATAGCCGGTATACTCAGTCAACGGGTTGAAATATACACGACGTGGGACGATGATGATGCAACAACCGATGTTGCGTTTAAAACTGTTATGCCACAACAAGAATAATCGTTTTTATCACTTGCCCAGACACAGTCTTGAAAATGTCATGTCGGCGATTTCGTTGGTGGTGATTAC
>CAMZDE010000038.1 GCA_947305255.1 uncultured Alphaproteobacteria bacterium | reverse complement strand
TGGCGCGCCCAGAAGGATTCGAACCCTCAACCTTCTGATCCGTAGTCAGATGCTCTATCCAATTGAGCCATGGGCGCAACGCAGTCTATTTTATATCATTTTATTGCGATTGCAAGAAAAAATATTGGCGATGTTTTATTTTGGTCGTTTGCATAGCATAATACTGATACTTTTATCACATTTTTATTAATCTGGGGGTTTATTTTGTGAATAAAAAATGATACAATATGTGTGATGAGAAAATTTTCGTACGTTTTCGCAGGCTGTGTTTTGTTCGCCCAATCGGGTGTGGGGGATAGTCTTTTGAAACCGACAAGTTTTCCACAAACTTTTCAAGATGTGCCGTTTGAATCGCGTCTGGAAATATTGCGGGCGGGATATTTGCCGTACAGGGTTGAATATGACGAAAACGGCGTATGTGTGTCGGGTTGCGCGTATCGTGGCATAACTATTCGCGACGATATGGAATCTGTGGATGAAGCAACCGAAGAAATGGCAGATTTAATTGACAAAATCGAAACTGAAACCGGCGACTATACTGGCGGGCGCGATAGTTGGGATTATGGTGGCGGGCCTATCGCCGGCGGTGGGCGCGTTGATGGCGGGGGACGTGTCGATAGTGGTGGTCGCGATGACGACGATACCAACGTTGTTGGTGGCCAAGATTGGTGTCGAAATGGTAAATCTACGAAACTGCCCTTGCGTTATCCTGTCGATATGTCCGGATTCAAATACAGAATCAGCAGTGATTTTGGTTTCAGAACGAATTCGCCTAATGGTGCGCGTTTTCATCCGGCGATTGATATCGGCTGTCCGGTTGGAACGCCTGTGTTTGCGACGGCCGACGGTGTCGTTGTGACGGTCGCCAATGAAACTAAGCCGGGGGGGGCGGGTAATTATATTAATATTAAGCATGAAAATGGCTTAATCACACAATATCTGCATTTGGAAAAAGTACTGGTGAAAAAAGGCGATACTGTGCGCGCGTGCCAACAAATCGCGTTAAGTGGAAATACGGGGCAAAGCGTTAAAGGAAATTCTTATGCGGCGCATTTGGATTACAGAATTCGATTTGACAGCAACAAAAACAAATACGTCGACATTTTATGCCCGTGCAAAGTCGCAACAAAATCAGACGCATCGTCAAATAACGAATTGAACATCAGTTGCGCGCATAGTCTGTTCAATGCGTCATATCAATTCAAAAATTCAGGCGCAAAACATTCAAAATGGCGTACCGAACATGGACATTGTATGAAAACACTTGATTCGTTGTTGCCCGACGAAATCGCGCGTTAATCGTTTTTCTTTCTGTAAAATTTAACGTGAAAACTGCCGTTGTTTATCGGGCTGAATGACATTATGCGTGGGCTGATTATGCTTTCCGTCGCCCACTGTTGAAATTTGCCTTTTAATATGCCGCTGGCCCCAGTAATAACCGTCGCAGACCGTGTGTCTGACGCGGCAATTTGTGCCAGCATATCCCATGCTTCTTGTTCGGTATGATTATGAAAATCTAATATAGCGTGTTCTGGGGTTGGGGCACTTGGTTTGGGAATGCGTGTTGATAAATGCAGACTGGCGCGGACCATTTTTTTTGTCGCGTTATAGTCCGGAATAAAATCCGCGCCAATCATATTTGCAATATCAGAATCGTTTAATTGCTTCATGGCTATTCTGCCAATGCACCGACCGACATAGTGATTCGACGTATGCCGGAACTAATCGATTTTTCTTTGTTTATGCGCGCCTTGATAATTTCGCCAGTGTGATATACGTGTGTCCCACCGCATAATTCGCACGAAACGTCGCCGGCAGTAATTACACGAACGCGGTCGCCGTATTTTTCACCGAACAGGGCCATCGCGCCGCGTTTTTTCGCAGATTCCAAATCCATTTCTTCGTGTGCGACCGGCATATCGGCGGCAATCCATTTGTTGACCAAATCTTCGACCGCCTGTTTTTCATCCGCCGTCAATGCACGACCAAATGAAAAGTCAAAACGCACAGAATCCGGTGCAACCTTTGACCCGCGTTGTTCAACGTCTTCATTCAAAACCGTCCGCAATGCCGCCTGCAAAAGGTGAGTTGCAGTATGCGCGCGTGCCGTTTGTTGACGAATATTTTGATTGATTTCAGGTGTTATTTCATCGCCAACTGAAATTGGTGCGGTCAACGTTCCTTTGTGTACAACAACGTTGCCAGCGCGATTTGTTTCTGTGACGTTCATCACAACCGTGCCATTTTTTGTAAATGTTCCGCTGTCGCCGACTTGGCCACCTTGGGTGCCATAGAACGGCGTGTGATCTAATGCTATTTCCACAGTGTCGCCTGTGTCCGCCGATTTTACAAATTCTTCACCACGCAATATAGACAACACGGTTGCGTTCTTTTCGCTTTTGCCGGCGTATTTTTCGGTGTCAATCGTATTCGGCAATTCGTTCTGGGATTCCCATAGCAATTTTGTTCCGCGAGTGTCTGCACGTGAACGTTCTTTTTGTTCTTGCATGCATTTTTCAAAAGCATCTACATCCACGGCTATATTTTTATCGCGCAAAATCATTTGAGTCAAATCCAATGGGAAGCCATAGGTATCGAATAATTTGAAAGCGATATCCCCAGGTAAAACATTATTGTTGATTTTTGGCAATTCAGATTCTAGTAATTTCATGCCGTTCTGCAACATATCTGCGAATGAATTTTCTTCGTTTTTAATGATTTCAACAACGTGTTCTTGTTGGGTTTTTAATTCAGGATATGCATCGCCCATTTCACGAACCAATGCCGGATAAAGCGCGCTGAGCAGGGCGCCACGATGTCCCAACATTTGTCCATGCCGCATCGCACGACGTAAAATTCGGCGTATCACATAACCACGGTCAGCGTTGCTGGGGATGACGCCGTCGGTAATCGCAAAACCCACAGAACGCAAATGGTCGGTAATTACTTTGAAACTGCATTTATTTTCATCTGTTTCTTTGACGCCAGTTAAATCAGATACGGCCTGTTTCAAATTCACAAACAAATCAGTATCATAATTATCTGTTTTATTTTGCAAAACGGCCGCCCAACGTTCCAACCCCGCACCAGTATCGACATTTTGTTTTGGTAACGGTGTCAAATTCCCGTTTGCGTCACGATCATATTGCATAAATACGTCGTTCCATAATTCTACAAATCGACCGCCGTCTTCATCTGGCGACCCTGGCAGCCCCCCTGGAACATCCGGCCCAAAATCATAGTGCATTTCTGTGCACGGCCCACATGGCCCCGTATCACCCGCAGACCACCAATTATCTTTGTCAAGACGAATAGCGTCTTTGCCGGTTATCTGTTTCCAGATGCGGGTTGCTTCGTCATCAGATATATGTGTTGTGACAACAATACGATTTGGATCCAAACCTATAACCTTGGTCAACAATTCCCATGACATAGCGATTGCTTCTTCTTTGAAATAATCACCAAAAGACCAATTTCCCAACATTTCAAAGAAGGTATGATGACGTCCGTCAAAACCGACATCTTCTAAATCATTATGTTTGCCACCTGCACGAATACATTTTTGAACATTCGCAACGCGCGGCGCAATTGGCTTTTCAATGCCTTGTAAAACACCTTTCCATTGAACCATACCCGCGACAGTGAACAAAAGAGTAGGGTCGTTTGGTATCAACGAAGCGGACGATACAATTTTATGCCCGTGTTGTTCAAAAAAACTCAAAAAAGTCTTTCTTATTTCATTATATGTCATGATTTTGTCCTTAATTTTGTTAAATAATAAAATTAAAGTTAATAATATTCAATCATAAAATTGCAAAGCATATATATTTTATGATATAATATTATGTGATACAGGATTAAGGACACAAATTCGTGAATAAAAAACCAGGATTACTTTTGACAGTGTCTGTTTTGGCCATCATATTGTTGGCCACTGCGTTTGATATGAATTTTGGTGGTAATGCGGCGGTGCATCTGCGTGCCGGTGTAAATCCTGATAGTGTGTTATATGTTTGTCCGGTGGCAGATAATGTTTGGGACGCCTTTGCTCAGGCGATATCTCTGGGACGTCGATATATATACATGGGCTTTGGTTTTGCGGGTATAGTGTTGCTGTTCAGTTGGGGTTGGGCGTTATATCAAAATCTGGTCAAAGATAAATTCAGTGCCGACGCATATAAAAATCCATGGGGTTTAACCAAATTGTTTTTCTGGGCGGGTGTAATATGTACGGTTTTGGCTATGACGCCTAACTATTTCAGAACTGTCCACGTCCGTGTGAACGGTCATAATTCTGAATGGGTTTTGTGTGATTCTACATCGACTGATGCGCGCGCGGTCAACGCAAACGCGGTCACTTTACACTAATTTTTTGTCAACAATCTAAGTTTTTTGCGGATTTGAAATTATTGGCTTGACTTAAAGCGCGGTTTTCTCTACGATTCGATTAAGCAGTTTAGGCAATGTCTTTGGATTTCTTGAAAAAGATATTGTTTTCCCAAGGGCGATGCCTTTGAAAGCTGCCGAACAACTTAAAAACTCTTATATACGAAAGGAGAAACATTATGAATAAACAAGAACTGATTGAAGCAATTGCAAACGAAGAACAAGTGACAAAAGCAACTGCAGCTGGTTGTTTGGATGCATTAATCAACATCATCACAAAAGTTTTGAAAAAGAAAGGCGAAGTTCGCTTGGTTGGTTTTGGTACATTCACAACTGCTAAACGCAAAGCAACAACTGGCCGCAACCCACAAACTGGTGCACCAATTAAAATTGCTGCTTCTACACAACCAAAATTCCGTCCTGGCAAATCTTTGAAAGAAGCTTTGAACTAAATCTTGGTTTAACAAAAGATAAAAAACACCTGCGGTTTTGTGGGTGTTTTTTTTGTGCAAATTTTCCGCTTTACTTCGAATGTTAAACTGCTAAGATTATCAGTATGGACAACACAAACAACGAAAGGAAGAAAATTATGGCAAAACAAACACCAAAAAAAATGCCAATGAAAAAAATGGCAATGAAACCTGCACCAATGATGAAACACGAATGTGGTTGCGGTGATAACTGTATGTGTGGATGTCACAAACATGGCTCTATGCATATTGTAAAACATATAATTGTTTGGGCAATTATATTTGCATTGGGTATGGCGTGCGGCAAAATGATGCACTGTGGTCATTACAAAAAAATGCAACGTAAAATGCAGCCGGTATTCACAAATGGTTGCTTAGATATGACATCAATCAAATCGCCAAAAATGTCCACTGAAATTATCGCGGCGGACGTGAACGGCGACAATTGTATTTCTGTCGAAGAATTCAAGGCGTGGAAAAAAGCCAACAAACAAAACGGTTCAAAAGACGGCAAAGGAATGCGTCACGGTTTGCATTCAATGAAAAAGTAATATTTTTTCATGAACGAAAAAAATGCCCCACAAAATGTGGGGTGTTTTTTATCCTTTCATCAGGCGTGATTTGTTGCGTTCCCACTCGCGTGTTTTTATCGTTTCGCGTTTATCGACTTTGTTTTTTCCGAAACCGACACCTAATAAAACCTTTAATTTTCCATTGTTATTAAAATACAGTTTCAATGGGACGATTGTTGCGCCTTTCTCTTGCAGTTTTCCGATTAACCGATTGATTTGATTGCGGTGTAACAACAATTGACGTGGTCTGCGTTCGTCGAAATTGACCGCGCGGTTTGCCGTTGGTAATTTTTGAATTTCGATACCCGCCAGAAATAAATCATTATTGCGTTTTTGAACGAACCCATCAACAATAGTCACCAACCCATAACGAATTGATTTTATTTCTGCACCGGTTAATGAAATGCCCGCTTCGATAGTATCATTTATCGAATAGGCAAACCGCGCTTTGCGATTTTCAGAAACCTGACCAAATTTTATAATTTGACGTGACATAACCTAAATTTTATATGATTTTTTATAAAAATCCAATG
>CAMZDE010000037.1 GCA_947305255.1 uncultured Alphaproteobacteria bacterium | reverse complement strand
GTCCCCATAGTTCAATTGGATAGAACAAATCCCTCCTAAGGATTAGATGCAGATTCGAATTCTGCTGGGGACGCCACCGATTTTGGTTATCGCGCGCCCCGCGCACGATTAGCAAAATCGAGTGTCGCGCCGTAGCCCAATAAATTCTTGGAAAATAATTTATTTTTTAAGAACGGCGAAGGCGGACGGAAAGCACCAAAGGCCGTTTTGGTTATCGCGCGCCCCGCGCACGATTAGCAAAATCGAGTGTCGCGCCGAAGCGTTAGCGAAGTCGGATGTCGCGAAATTTTAGGGAACAACACTCAAAAAAGTTTGAGTGTCATTCCGAAGGAGCGAACCCCCAAGCCATGGGCGAGAGGGGTTCGCGACTGTGGGAATCCAGTCAAATAGAAACATCGGCGAAGCCGACAAATTGAAAAACAAAAAAGAAGCGGTGCGTTGCACCGACACAAAATATACTGGATTGCCACAGGGTCACAACAACGAACGCGATGCTTATCGTTGGTTGCGCCCCTTCGCAATGACAATGTGCTTTTTGGGTGTAATGAACAAAATCTGGGTGAACCCCCTTCGTCGCTACGCGACACTTCCCCGTTGGGGCAGAATTATTTCCGGCCCCGCCGGAATAAAAGCGTGGTGTGCAAGACCAATAAAAAAAGGAATATTTATGAAAAACAAAGCGATTAAGTTTGGTATTGTTGCGACGATTTTGCCGCATCTGTTTTGCTGTGTGTTGCCAATTGTGTTGTCTGTCATCGGATTGGTCGCCCCAGAAATCGCGCATGTGTCGTTTGTACCTGAATGGATTGAACCGTGGATTTTCGTGTTTTCTGCGCTGATGTTGGGGGTGTCGTGGATTTTAGTTATACATGAATGTCCATGTGCAGAATGTGGTGATGACAAATCGCACACAAAGCAAAAGATTATTTTGGGTGTTGTGACCGCTTTGTTCGTAATCAGTGTGATTTTACATATTTTATCGCATGGCGATTAATTTATTTCAATACGAAATCTTTGGATTCTAATTCAACCATACGGTCGCGCAATTTAGCAATTATGCCGCGGTCGCGGATTTTTCGAAACGCAATATACATATAGGTTATAGGCTGGTCTGCGTTCGCATAGTGTGTAGCATTTTTCGACGCATATATATTATCGTACATTTTTTTAGTGTCTAACATAGTCATACCGTTACGCCGGACACGTCGGAAATCATGCATCATTTGTTTATAGACATAACGTGCCTGGGACCGAATCGTTTTGAATTCAGCGTCAGAGACAATTATTGGTTTGAACGTCCATTCGTTTTTTATCACAGACCAACATGGCCCAGAACGATATCGGTTCGCGAAAAAATAGTTGTTCGCTTTTTCAATCGAAACGTCTGTCTTGCGACCGTATATTTTACAATGGTGTGTCATCGCCCAATTATAATAAAATAATTTGAAATTTTGTGCGTTTACGGCGACGTTCGGATTTTTCGCCGCGACCGAATCGAAATCAATCACAATGCAAATATCAATGTCTGATTTTTTTGTGTAAAAATAATTTGCGCTGGACCCATAAACAAAGACGTCCCTGATGTCTGATTCGTCGATGTCGATGTGCTGTAATACGCGAATGCTGTCCAGATATGACCGCATAATCAACATTATCATATCAGATACTGGTTTTTTTAATAAATTATCTTTTCCCCATATTTGTGGATTTAATTTTTTATGTTTACGTATTTCCATGTATGTGTATCCCTGATAATAAAATTAAAAACAATCCTAATCAATTGCAACAGACGCGCCAGTATCGTCAATAAGCAAAAAAGAACCCTGTAAATCTTCCACTGTGACATTGTCCCATGAATCAGATGCCAATGCGTCGCCAACGTTTTCGATGTTATAATAACACGACAAATCGTTCGAATTATCGTCAATATATTTAAATGTGCCAGTTGCGTCGGTAAATTTATCCTTGTGACAATCGGCAAACGTATGCAGCGCCCATGCCCCAGAATTTGCAGCGTCATTGACATTATAAACGCCGTTGATTAATTCAACCTCTATCGTAGATTTGGCAACTTTGCCACCATGTGGGCATGCAGTACATTTGAAAAACGACGAAGAATTGCCAATCGGATTACATGTGTTTCGCAACAACGCATTCCGATTTGGTATGTATGTATTCGCAGCAATCGTTTGCCATCCAAGGGCGCCAACGCGTGAACGATATTTTATCGGTTCTGTGCCACTGAAAAAATAATGTAAATTTTTCATATTGTTTTTGCCGGAATAATCGTAATAATTCCATTCGTGACCGTTGGTGGGGTCATTAAAGCCCTTTAATATATTTGTACCAATCGTTACAGAACCGCACTTTGAAACATAATAATTTTCGTCACACACCGTTAAAATATGTGTTTCGGCCGTCGCATAATTTATCACACACAAAAAATTCAGCATGAATATGCCGACCGATTTTATGAAAATTTTATTGAGTGTGTTCAAATTTTCTCCTTACCTTGGATATTCTAGAACAGTTTGCTTTTTCAGCGCAAGGAAAAAATAAAAAACACTTGATTTGTCGCGGGGTTTGTTTCTATAATCTCACACAACAAACGAAAGGAGATTTTTTATGAAATTTTACCATTTTTTATTGGCGGGTATGGGAATGTTTTCCGCTGCGAATGCTGCGAATATAACTGTTTTTTATTCGCCAACATGTCCGCATTGTCATCATGCGCGTGATTTTATAAAAAATGAACTGATTTACGAATATAATGATTTAAAGGTGACGGAAATCAACGCGACTTTGGCGGAACATAGACAAGATTTTATCGATACGTTGAAAAAGTGTGAATATACATCGGGTGGTGTGCCGGTGCTGGTCGTTGGCGATAAATGTTTCCAAGGTTTTGGCGAAAGTGTCAAAGAACCTATGCGTGCCGCGATTGAAATCGATTTGTCAGAGGCCCAGAAAAAATCTGCAAACGAAAATAGGACGCAATTGGCAAAAAATCACGATGATTTTGTCGCAAAGAATGCTAAGAGATTGGATGCCATTGTCACAAAAGACACGGACGTAAAAAAAAACTAAATAATGGCGACATTTTTTATGCGCTGGCCGGCGGACTGGTATTATTGGTGGCGGCTTTGGTAATAATGTTCGGCAAAAAAAATAAAAATAGGATTTGATTATGTTAGATTTGACAGTATTAGATTATATTTATGTCGCGGTAATAGTGGGGTCTGCAATTTGGGCGACCGTGCGCGGCGGCATATATGAAACGATTGCGACGATTTCGTGGGTTGTGGCGGCGATTGCGGCGCGTTTTGTGTCGCCTTATTTGGACGGGTTGCTGCAAAATTGGTTCAAATTGTCTGAATCTACGGTCGGGACATTGGTTGCATCTTATTTTATAGTTTTCTTTGTCATATTGGTTATCGTCGGTTTTATCAACCAGAAATTACGCGATAAAATCCAAGATAGTGTTTTATCTGTGACTGATAAAACGTTGGGTGTGATATTCGGTATAATCCGCGGCGTAATCGTTATGGGGTTTGTGTATTGGGGACTATTGTGGTATTATTCAGATGTTCCAACTGGCCTGCCGTCGTGGGTTGCAAATGCGAGAACGCGTCCGGTGATGCAATTAACAACTGTGAAGTTGGACGAATGGTTCTTTTTCGGTAATAACAAATTGGTTATGCGTGATATGACAGGTGCCAAAGAAGCGCAAAAGATTTATGAAAACCTGATAAATCCAGTGGTTGAAAAACGCAGCGTCAACCCAGAAAACAAAACAGACGATACCGAAACAGGTTATAAATCGTCAGAGCGGGCGGCGTTGGAAAATCAGTTGCTGCAAATTGAATCTGTGGCGAACGCGATTCAGGAAGAAAATAAATCAGAAAATCAATAATAAAAAAGACCGCCAAATCGGCGGTTTTTTTGTGGAATATTGTCCTGTGGTTATTTGGGTGGGGCGCATATATAATTCATGGTATGCAAAGGTTCAAAATATTTACAACACTTTTTGTGTTATATGAATTTGTAATGGTGACAATATTACAAATATATGGATACTGTATAAGTTTTTTTAATGTCAATTTTTGTGAATATGGTGCATTCAAATATTTTTTAATGTGTGTAATGTTGCCTGTGTCGATTGCGATATTTATGTGGTGGTTGCCAGACATTACGAAATTGTTTTGTAATAAATCGTGTGACATTCAACAACCTGAACCGCCGGAATCAATGCACGATGTTTTGCATGAAATAATATCAAAGCAAGATATAGAACGCCTGATTACGGCGGCGATAATAATGGGGGTACAAAAATTCGCACAAACACATCCGAAAGCCAAATCAGTATTTGATAGTTTGTTGAATGCGATGAAAAAAACAAATACCAAAAAAACAAAATAGAATTATTTTATCTTTCGTGGGTTAATGTTTGTTGTAATATTGTTTGTTGTATTGGCGGCAATGTCTGAACCGTGTGTTGTTTGTAATCCAATTGCACAACCGTTCCGTCATAATTGACGAATTTATAAACATCGGGTCCTAATTTTGTAACATCTGGCCCCATATCAACCAGTTTTTTCGACAACGCGTCAAAATCATTGAAATATGTGTCGCCTAAATCACGCAGTTTTTGGCGCAGTTCAGGGCTGAAATATCCATGACTAAGTGAATTACGCAATTGTCCATAATTACGCCACTTTGTGTATTCTGCGGATGAAATCAGCCCAATCTTTTTTGCATATTTCCACGCAGCACCATTTTTCAGATTTTTACCGTGTATTACACAAAGTTGCATTATTTTGCATTCAATATTTATAAAATTTTGCAGAAATATTGATCGCGTAATATATTCATCTATGTGCGCTTGGTTTTCTTCAAATTTTTCGTCTGGAAAATCGTCCAGAATATTTATTTGCGGCATGAATTTATGCAAATTACGTTTTATAGATATAGATTGATTTTGTATTAACGGACGATTTACTTCTATGTTCAATTTTTGTTCTGGTTTTTTCGTATAGTTTTGTTTTACGCGTTGAAAGAATTTGTTGTTGCTTTCCAAAGAATCTCGAATTATCCAATCCGGATGAATTTGTTGCATAACCCATTGCATTTGGTGCAGCGCATCAATGTATAATTTTGCGCGCTGAATCATAGTATTGTCGCAAATCGCCAAATACGATTTCACGTATTCATCGCGTCGATATTTGTTTTCGTTTGATTCTGTCGGACTGAAAGTCCCCAAATTATCCAGTGAATCCCATTGATGTCGTATGAAATTACGAATATTAATGTATTCTGATAATTTATTTGCCGATTTGATAAAGCCTTTGTCTTGGGCTTGGGTTAATATATCGCGCAATAATTCTTCGGGGGACAGTTTTTCTGTTAAATTCGTTGGTGTATAAATATTACGGCAAACTTTCCATACTTTTTCCGCAAAAGAACTCAGCAATTCTAAAACCATTTCTTCATTTATTCGTATTTTTTCGGTCGCATATATATTTGACAGCAACTTTTCAAATTGTTCATAAGAGATGTCTTGATTATGACGGCTGGCTTCGGTTATATGTATCATTATATAAAATTCAGTCAACATATCGGCATCTCTGATAAAATCGCAGAGTTTTTTGTCTTTGTTTTTTTCGTCGATGTAAATTGCCTTGAAACGTCCGTCAATAAAAAATTCAGTATCGCCCAATGTTCCATTTGTATTATAAGAAACAGAACAACGTTCGATTTCTGAGGGTAATTGCATCTGGATACAATTCAATGCATACGGTGGAATCGCGTGAATTTTAGAATATCCAGCATTTTCTTCAGGTTTGATATGATGTAATATGATATATGCACGATTGTCGTGGTCATAAGTGTCATATGTAATGAAATCGTCAAAATCTTCTTTGTCTTGCGGGGTTAACAAATCAACTTTCCATGGGAATAGGGCTGTTTCCCCAGGGTTCATATGTTCGATTTGTTTGTTTGCCAATGATATTGTCGATTCACAATGTAATAACTGTTCGTGTTGACGCGATATATATAAATAGTCTTTGTATATTTCGGTCAATTCATGAATTTGGTCGTCAGAAATATAATCATTCCATATGCGATTTTTCATAGGTCACCACCATGACATATTCTATATGCAAAAAGCGTATTTTGTCAAATTTTTTACGGGTGTAATACAAAATCCCCGCCAACGGCGGGGAAACCACAAAGTGGCCCGAATCGACGGAGGAATTTATTGTTGTCCAGACGCGGATACAAAAGCAACCTGAGTCTTCGCGCTATCATTATTCCACGTAGTGTAAATTTCAACACGTTTTGAATCTATTTTTGTATCAACATCATCAATATCGTCATATATTGTGTCTATGGACGAATAGACGTCTTCTAATTTGTAATCTATTGTTTCCAGTACAGCGCCACCTGATATCAGCCGAGTGTCAAGATCTTCTATCTCATTTATGACATCGGCGGCTTGTATAATATGATGATTAGTTAAATAATCCCCACTAAAGGATAAGTCGAGAGCGTCTTGTTTAATTGCGTTAAGTACGGTATATGCTCTGTTTGTCGCTGCAATTGCGCTGTTATATGCGCCTTTAACATATGCGGTGGTGGCGATATGTTCTTGGTCGGCGGTATCTATATCAATACGACCATA
>CAMZDE010000036.1 GCA_947305255.1 uncultured Alphaproteobacteria bacterium | reverse complement strand
ACGGTTCTAATCCGGCCATTTCATTTGCAACGCGTTCAGATAAAGATAAATCGGCATATGTTGCCGGAAATTCAGTTGCAGTTAATTCAGCACTATTCCCACCGTTTTGTCGTTGTAATTCTTCCAATTCTTGGGCGCGTTCTTGGATTTCCTGTTGCCATTTTGCGGGTTGTGTTTTGTATGGATTTTCGATTTGACCGCGGCTGTCATTTGCGTTTTTGTTTGGTGTTGTTGCAGACGGGAATGCAGTCACACGGGTTGGTGCGTTATTACCGTAATATTCGACATATTCTTCATATATTCCGTCAATAAAACCACCACATGCTGAAACGTAATTATGATTTGGCAATTTAGATAATTGAACCATTATCTCAGGTCTGATATCCGACAAAGGTGTATTTTTACAGTTGTCGCGAACCATGCATTGAACCGACACCAATGATTTGACAACGTTGACACATTCTTCGGTGCTTAAATCAGGGCCTTGGGCATATACGGGACGTGGAATCGCGCTGCTATATGGTGAATTCGGTGTCCAGAAAGGATTGCTGGAATAACTTTGCACATTTTGGATTTGGCCATAATTTGAAAACAATGAAGACGCCGCATCAACATTCAATGCGCAAAAAACACAAAAAACCGACAATAACAAAGATTTTAATATGTGTGTTTTCATCCCTTCCGTTTACTTATGCAATAATTATATCAAAAACTGGATTATAATCAAAGACAAAAATAAGCCCATTAAAAAGAACGGCGCGAATGGAATATATCTTTTTTTGTTTTTGATAACCCACAGGCACGAGAAAGCACATGCGATAATCATCGCAATCCCCAGTCCCAGTGTTCCCAACCATATACCACCTGCCCCTAACAATTTTATGTCACCCAGTCCAATTGGTGGGTATTTTTCGTCGTCTTTCTGGAAATGTTCAAATACAAAACCAACAATCAATCCCAAACAGTATCCGGTTGCGCCCCCAACAACAGAATCGGTGATTGTTGTTGGCCACATAAAGAACGTGGTCAGCAAAAGTCCCGCAAACAGGAAAGGAAACAAATAAACATCGGGTATAATACGTCGTTTCAAATCAATGGTTGCCATACGGTATGCACAGAATGCAGCACCTAATAAAATCAGGAAAAAAAATATATATGAAAACATGTTTTTCTCTCTTGCCTTTCGATTCGTTTTTGTGATACAATTATATCAGAAAAAAATACACATTGGTATAAAATATAACAGTTAAGGGATTTTTTTATGAGCAAAGGTTGGGACAGCAATATGCTGAAAAAACTAAAATCGTTGGTGGGCAAAGGTTTGTCCACTGCGGAAATGGGTAAAAAATTAGGCATGTCCAAAAACGCGGTCGTTGGCAAATTGAACCGTTTGGGTTGGAATGCTAAGGCGGCAGAACCAGAACCAAAGCCGGCAAAACCAAAGAAAGAAAAAAAATCTGTGATTGCAAAGGTGGCAAAGGCTATTGTGGTCAAGAAAGAAAAAGCAGCCAAGAAAGAAACTGTTAAAACCGTTGCGCCAAAAAAGGTTGCTGATAAAAAGAGTGTAAAAAAGCAAGAAGTTGCGGAACCAAAGGCAAAGGCGGCCAAGGTTGTGACAAAGGAAGTTAAACCGGCATCCAAAAAGACCAAGAAAGATTTGGCTTTGCATGAATTGTTGGTACAGCATGCGTTGCAGATGGCTAGTTTGAAACCGAATCAGTGTCGTTGGCCGATTGGTGATCCTGATTCTGATGATTTTCATTTTTGTGGAGAGACTGTGTTTTCGGGAAAACCATATTGTTATGAACATTGTCGTCAGGCATATCAATTCACTGCACCAAAGAAAAAATGATAAAATGGGGGTAATCCAATGATTGGCGAGAGAGAAAATAATTTCAACGAAACAGAATACGGTTCATTGGTAATGCGCCCGTATAATATATCTGGGAATGATATAGACGCGTTCTATGATTCAAATAATGATTTGGTGTTTGTTTTGGATAAAACGATAAACGAAACCAAGCCAAATGTGTTGTTGGTTATGAATCCAGACGGCGACAGAAAATGGGATGAAATATTGTCGTCTGATTATGGTGTTGATTTAGAAAATATTCGTCCGAAACAAGATAATAAATATCAAAAGTTAGATATTGAATATTCCGGATTGTCTGTGTATGGAAATTTGATAAACGCGTATGTTTCTGGTGATGCGATTGATGAAAATTTAAATCAATTGAATATTTTGCGTAATTCTGCGGCGCGTCATAGTGCGGTTGAACGCTTAAATGCGGCGAACGAAATAATTTCGCGTACGAATGTCACTATTGTTAAGACCAAAGAATCAATTGTTCGTTTGGAAACACGATTGAAAACTCTGCGTGCAAAATTAGCGGAAATGAAGAAAGAAATTGGCCGTGTTGCACCGAAACAATCGGCGGCAAAGATTTTACGGACTGAATCTCAGATTGATTCAACCAAAGAAAAAATTAAACGCGCGAAAAAACGTTTGGAATCTGCGGAAAAACGTCTGGAAACCGCAACCATAGACGCCAAATTGGCTAGTGATTTATTAAATCAGCCAAGTGTTGAAATTAATCGTCCGGTTAAAAATAAACCTATGATGGTTGCGCCAAAACATGAAATACAGACTATTGCGCCAGATGATAATGATTCGGTCGAAGACCATGGTTTTTTTGATGATATTCCTGATGACGACGGTGACGAAGCCCAAGAATCAGATGAAAATGAAGTAAAACCTTTGTTGGAAAAGGATCCAGAAATAATGAATGACGATATTGCGTTCAAACCAATTAATTTTGATACGCCCGATTTGCCAATGGTTGAACCTGCGCCGGCTTTTCCGGCAACGTTGGCTGTACCAACATATGGTGTTGAAGATACGAAAGACGATGACGTCCAAGAAGATAAAAAAGAAGAAGATATCAATAAAGAATCTGAAACGGTTGAACAACCTGTGTTGGAATCTTTGACACCGGTTATGAATGAACCTTTGACGGTTGAACAACCTATGGTCGAAGAACCAGTTGTACACGAAGAAATCAAGGAAGTTGCGCCATTTAAATTGACAGACGAACCGGTGGATGCGCCGTCATATGATGCGCCAGAGGAAAAAACAGTTTCGGAAAAAGACGAGCCGGCGGATAATCTTGCGCCGATTGATATAAAGCCTGTACCGGCCGATACAGTTGATAGACCTTTGCCGCCTGTGGGGAATAATAATTTGCCACCTGCCCCTGTGGTTGCTGTGGACGATGGTAAATCAAAAACAAAATCATCGCTGTTGTATTATATGTTGCTGTTGGTTTTGATTGCGTTGTCCGTGTTTGCATTATGGATGTATCAAAAAAATATTGGTAATATGAAACCTTTGTTATCGATTGGGCGTTCAAATCCTGTTATCGAAGAACCGGCACCTGTTGCAACAACTGAACCGGCCGATGTGACGACACCGGTGGTGCAACAGAATATATCAGAAGACGTTTTTGTTGATGAACCAAATGCCCAAGAATCAGATATTGAACCGGCGGTTATTGAACCGACTGGTGGATTTGTCGAAGATACTGAACCGTTCATCATGGATGCAGTATCTGAAAAAATTTCGGCTTTTTCGAATGTTGCCGAACCAGAAAATGTTGAACCACAACCGGCGGTCGCAAATGATGTCGTGTATGAACCTGTGGTGAACAAACCAGAATATGGTGCGGGCGCAAAACGCGAAGACATGTTCGTATATGAATCTGATGTTTTTGTTGACGATATGGAATATGATGAAGAATATTCAGAACCTGTCGGTGGTTATGTAGAACCAGCTCAACCGGTTTATTACCAACCTGATAATACCCAGCCTGTGGATTATGTCGATGACAACCAATATGGTTTTGTTGATGAAAACGGCGTGCAAATGGTTATCGATGAATATGGTAATGTTGTTTATCCTGACGAAGTTTTTTATGACAACTATGACCCCGAAGAAGCCGCATATCAGGCGGGCGATGATGGGTATGATGAATATAGATAAAAATATTATTGTGAATAAAAAACGCCCGATTGGGCGTTTTTTTGTTTTTATTCTGTTTTTTTATTTTTCAATTATCACCACAGCCGCAGAAAAATCATCTTGGTCTGTTAAAGATAACAATACGTTCGCGTTTGTGCCGGCTTTCTCTTTCAATACATTTTTTGCGCCGCCTGCGATTAATAATTCTGGTTGACCATTGTCATTATGGATAACCGATATATCGGAAAAAGATATATCGTCACTGAATCCTGTGCCTAAGGCTTTCAGTGCTGCCTCGCGAGCCGCCCAGAAATTAGCCAAATGTTTTTCCGCGCGTGCGTTATCTTCTTCGGCGTATTCTAATTCTTTCTTGGTAAATATGCGTTGTTTTTTAAAGGCAGACCAGTCTAAGAATCTGTCGCTTTCAACCAAGTCAATTCCAATTCCGACTATCATTTTTTCCTTCCCTTGTTTTTGTAATTCACTATGCGAATACTAATAACATTTAACCGATTCGTGCAAGTAAAAAAATAATGGTTTCGCAAAGCGCGGCTTTTATATAGTTTTTATTGAATTTATTGGTTTGAAAAATGTTGATTTTTTATCTTTTTGTGATAACATTCCCATGAAAACCAAAGATAATTTTTATAACCAAACGGGGGAATGTCATGTTTGATACAAAAAAGTTAAAAACATTCTCTTGGATTAACGTTGGGAATCCAGATCACGAAGATTTTGAACGCTTGTTAACAGAATACAAGATTGATGAAGATAATATCGTTGATATTTTAGACCCTGATGAACAGCCTCGTATTGAAATCGAAGACGATTATAAGGTTATAATTGTTCGCTTCCCGATTGCTAATCGCGAAATGGATACGACGTGGCACACGGAACCGTTGTGCATATTTTATTCAGATAAACGTGTTATAACAGTGTGTCGCAAACGCTGTGATTTGTTGGATAAAATCAAAGAAGACGAAATGGCAACCCGCGAAATGTTCATTTTGAATATTATTTATTATATCGCGGAATCTTACCTGCGCGCATTGAAAGAATTAAACAAAAAAGTTGTTAATTCTAAAAAGACTTTGCAGGAACGCGTTCGAAAGCCTGAATTGATGCAATTATTAGAGGTTGAAAATACATATACTCTTTATATGGCGTCGTTAAAGGGGAATGTCGCCGTAATGGATAAAATCGATAAATTGCGCGGTTTTACAAAAGATGAAGAAACCCAAGAATTATCCGAAGATGCGCGCATTGAATTTAATCAGGCTATCGAAGTCGTCACCAGTTATAGCAAAATGTTAAAATCCATAAAAGAAACGTTCGAAAGCGTCATTAATATGGATTCGAACACTTACATTAATCGTTTGACTATTTGGAATATAGTTTTGATGGTCCCCAGCGTGATTGTCGGATATTATGGTATGAATGTCGCGTTGCCCTATGCCCAACATTCACATACCGCACTGGTGATATTTATTTCTATAATGGTGTTGCTGATTGGGTACGGCCTTTATACAATCGCATGCCGTCGCGTGGTTTAAAAAAAACGCCCATTTGGGCGTTTTTTATTTTATCGTTTTCATTATAAATGCGAAGTTTATATCTATATCATCGCTTGGCAATTTAACATTATAAAATTTTACGTTTTTAACCGTTGATAACCATTCTATGGCCGGCATAGTTGTTGTTTTAAATGCGGCAATACGTTTCTGGACAGCAGCAGCGTCTGCGTCGTCTTTTCGATTTCCGCCTTCGTTTAATCTTTTTTGAATATGGGCAATCATTGTTTGTTCGCTGATGTTCAAAAATATGATTTTGATATCAAATTTATCAGCATAATTTTTTACCAACCATTGTGCCTGAGGTAATGTACGCGGAAAACCATCCATAATTACGTCGGTTGTTGTAGACAGGTGTTGCGATATTATTGGAAACAAATCTTCGTCCGACACCAATTCACCACGTTGCATTTTTTTACATATTTCGCACGTTTCAGGCATATTGCGCAAAATAGCGCCCGTTTCAATATATTCATAGTCGTGTTGTTTCAACATTAAATTCGCAAAAGTCCCCTTGCCCGAACCTTGGCCCCCCATAAAAACAAACATTGTCGGTTTCATAAATAAATCCTTTGGTTGTTCACGGTTTATTATCGCACAAAATAAAAAAAATCCCACATAAAAATGTAGGATTTTTTTGTTTGTGAAACCGGCAAATTATTTTTTGCTGTTTTCAATTGCTGCGCCCAAGATGTCACCCAGGAACGAACCAGAATCTGCTTCGTTTGCGAATTCTTTGACCGCTTGTTTTTCCAATGTTGTTTGCAATGCACGGATAGACAATTTAACATTGTTGCCGTCCACTGAAACGACGGACGCTTCTACTGAATCGCCGACATTGTATTTAGATGTGTCTTGTTCTGCTTTTTCACGAGACAAATCGGTGCGGCGGATTGTTCCGCGTGTGTCACCTGGCAAAGCCAAAATCAATTCATCAGGTGTGATTTCAGACACTGTGCCGCATACAACGGCGCCTTTCTTGATAGATGTGTTGTTATTTTCAGCACTTTCTGTCAATTGTTTTACGCCCAATGTGATGCGTTCTTTTTCTGGATTGATGTCCAAAATCTTTGCAGTGACTTCTTGACCACGGACGAATTTTTTCAATTCTTCTTCGTC
>CAMZDE010000035.1 GCA_947305255.1 uncultured Alphaproteobacteria bacterium | reverse complement strand
AACTACTTCAAAATTACCCAATACCCATGCAACAAATTCAGTATCTGAAATCGTCATGTCTTTGTATTCGGGGTTATATACAGGATACGATGAAAATTTAGGAAAATAAAACAATCCCGCCGAAAGGCCTGCTTCGTTTAAACCTTCGATTACATATTCTTCGGACGCCAACCCGACATAGCCGTAAAACGCGCTATATTTCATACCGTCACGCTGTCCCCCCGGCAATACAGATTGTTGTGTATATCCGCGCGGAACGATTATATAATCGCTGGGGCTTTCGCCGTTTGCCCATTCCACAGTGCGCGCAACAATGTTTGCACCTTCTGATGATTTTAATGTAATGCCTGTGCAAGAATTTGCACGCTGATGAATCCCAACAATCGCCAGTATCATCAAAAAAGTAAATGTTTTCGTTGTCATGGTTCTAATTTTACATACAACAAAAACTAAAACCATAAGAACGTATTCCAAACATCAAAAAACCGCCAATTTCGGCGGTTTTTTTTATTTATTTTTGGATTTGATTCATAGCCATAATTTGACCCTGCAATTTCCACCAAACCGATTTTTCACGTTTAGTGTAAAAATCCATAACTAATTCTTGCTTTCTTTTGCCTATCGCGCGCATTAAATCAGCAACCGCTTTGCCATGCGCCTCATTTTTATGCGCGATACGAATAAAATGTTCAATATATCCGCGACGATCAGATTCACGACGTTCCAATGTCAATCCGTATTTTTCAAACAAACCAATAACAAAATCCAAGTTGTTTTCATCCACAGGAAAATAATACGAATACGCCCTGCGCAAAAAAAGCCCCTTATGAACAACCGGCAAACACGTTTCGCACGAAACAGCCAACAAATCACGATCTTCATCAGAAACATTCAGATTTTGTGGTGCATTTATCGTTTTATTTGCGATGTTTTTCAAAAAATTCATCATTAAAACCTTTGTTTTTTACCAGACACAGGTTATACAAAAAAACAGAATAGTCAATAAAATTTGTCAAAAAATTATCAAATTCCGACCCGATGCCGCAATTTGAACATCAAGATAGATTCGTTTCCAAAAGTATCGATATTATTCGGATTCAAACGATACATAAATTCAACACCACCGTCCGTCAATGCACCCAAAGATTTTTTATACGATGTTGTGAATCTTAATTCACGTTTTTTCGCCGCCATATCAACATATTCAACATGCGGATTATTCATCGCAATTTCATATCCACCCACGTCATTTTCGACAACTGAAAATTCTGCATAATCATATCCCATACGACCATCAACCACCGCCAAAGGTGCCGCAATCGTCAAACCGAAACCACCAACATCTAAACCAAAAGCAAACGCATTTGATTTAATGTCTGAAATTTCCGAAACAACACCACCAAATTCATTGACCACGGTATTCGCAAAGGTTGCGCGCGCCGACAATTTGATATCTTTGGTTGGATTATATGTCGCGACAGTGTCAACATATTGCGTTTTCGCGCCATTCAGATACAACAAACCATCACTATACATTCCCAACACAGTATTTGTTTCATTCATAATCCCCACAGAAACATCAAACGTGAATTTATTATTGCCGTATTTTGTATCAAATGCACCACCAGTAACAAAACCCAGACGCGCAGGTTCATATTGTGACGAAACCACAGGATCATTTTCCAACAAAGATTCATCAGTAATCGAACCATTAAACGCACGCACACCAAAACTGAAATCTCCAGATTTATATCTAACATCTGACGACATCGCATTTGAAGCCAACGCCAACAAACCATTCGCACGACCGTTAAAGCGTGATTCATAATCAGTCAAATGATTTTGGTATTCGGCCGCCACATCAAAATTGTTTGAAACAAACGCAACACGCAAATTATCCAAACCATTCATATTGTCATTATATGCACGCGGCGACATAGACATAGAAAAATCAAAATTTCCGACGCGTTCTGATTTTGTTCTGTTTGAACCTATATCAAAATCGCCCAAAACATCGCCCATATACAAACCATGACGAGACGAAAGTTCTGCCGTAATCGTATCGTTCCAAACACGTGGCAAACTCAATGCACCATCAACACTTTCCAACACATCATAATAAGATGTTTTAATTGTGTTTTGCCCCGACAAAGACAAAACATTCGATGCATGAACCGTCGAGCCTGAACGCCAATAGGCATTATATGGTGACGAAATAATTTTTCCGTCTGAATAATAATGAACAGCACGCCCAGGACGTATAGCACGTTCCAGATTAATTAAACCGTAACCATATACCTGTTTGAACAAATCCAAATATTCTGATGATGACAAAGATGATGTATCGTATTCACCGGGCATATCATAGAGCAACTGCAAATATTCTGCCAAACTATCTGTTGTAAACGGTGTCACGACCGTACTGGATGGTTCAGTATAAGAACCTAAATATGGTCCATCTGCAGTCAACGCCAACAAAGTAAATATTTGACCATTATCCATATAATCAAATGCAGACTTCACAGAAGCAACCGCCCCCGCCGCCGATGCAGTCGCCATTTCTGGGGTTGGACCGGCCGCCGCAAAACACCATGGATCAACACTGCCACTGCCGACACCGGCAATACCACATTTACGCGATTGGTACACTGTGTTATCCGTAGTATCTTGCCATATCGATAAATTCAATCTGCCGTATTGCGATCCTGAACCATTGTCATAATCTGATATAGTATCTGCATATGTTGTTCCATTATCATGCGACACCGCGATAACAGTCATAAAATTATGATTCAAATTATTACCATATAATAACGGCGCATAATTTTCAAATGTCGCATCTAACGTCAACATTGATCCTGAATTCGACGAATCCAAAAATACATATTCACCAGCCGGCATTATTAACATAGGTTTGCTAAGTTTATAATTATTAAACAGATAATTTGCATTTCCGCCTTGGCCATCACCATAGATTGCATCAATCTTGTTAGAATAGAACGTTGACAAATCAGTGACGTTATTCAGTGCGGCTTCTTTCTTGAATGTCCCAATTGTTGTATAACTATTGTCACGCGACGCCGGCAAAATATTTGTGTTTGCAATAACATCTGCGATACCAGTTGCCGCCTGCATCGCGACAAAATTCTGATATGGAATACTTGTCGGACTTCTATAATTGAATATGTTATCGCCATCAAAAGTATATACTGCATCAATACTCGTTCCACCCTCAGTATTCACATACCATGCACCATCTGTTCCGACATATATTGCAAAATCTCTGCAATTTGACGCACCGTCTGGACACTGTGCAACAAACACAGTTATATCTACCGACAATTTATATTCTGTCCCATTCACAGATATCGTTGGGTTTGTTAACGAATTCGGCGCAACAATATCATAATCTTGACCATTGATGTTTATCACATCACCGACCGACAATTTTCCATCTGGATCTGATGTCGTCCCACCATCAGTAAACGTCCCAACAGGCGTTTGTGATGTTGCGTTTTCTATAACATTCCAATATGAACCGTTACCTGTCCTGAAAATAGCCAATTGAGCGTTTGGCACAAAACCATATAAATCAGGTATCGGATTTCCGCCCGCTTCCCATCCGCCAACAATCTTAGCCAGCGCACTTTCGTTCACATTCGCAAACGGATTAAACACAGTCCCCGACCCCGACAAATCGAATTCAGGACGTTCTTCGTGGGAATAAATAACATCTTTTTCACCAATCGGTATTTTATTCAATGTATTATTCACATATTTATCAACGCGCGTTTCTTCGGCACCAACTGCCGTACTGGTCGTATAAACAATTCCATCACCAAAGCCCGCAGACCCCGCCGGATTTATACCATTCCCAGTAATTAACGCAACACGAATTGGCTGTTTTTGATGTCCGTTTTCAGACAACAACGGCACATGCGATACAGAATTACGAAAAACCACCTGACCAAAATAATAACTTGCCAAAGAATAATAGCCACCCATCATCAACAGATAATTCTGTAATCTGGGGTTTAATTTATCAGACAAGAAATATGATTCTGTGTATGTCGCAGGATTGCTAGGAATCCGCAAATAATCAAAATACGACGAATGCGACCCCGTATCCCACGTAACCAAATTTTGAGACAAATCAAAACCAGTATCCACCGCACCAGTTGATGTTAAATACGCAGGTCCGTACGGAATTGGCCCAACCGACCATTCATCGGCACCACTTCCGCCGCCGCCACCACCACCACCGTGGCCACCACCCGACGAAGATGACGAATTAGAATTACCATCATCAAAAACATCTGACAATAACGCGACACCACCAATCACACCCGCAACACCAATCGCAGACAACGCCAACATATGTGACGACGACAGGCCGCTAAAAAAACCGTATTCTTCACCACTGGCCGCAAGTTTAGATTTTTGTTTATAATTCCTAATTTGCCTATCGCAATTTGACGCATCGGCACCATACATTTGCAAGACCTGAATTGCGCGCCTATCATTGTTTAACACCGCGGTACACACCACCGACAACCCCGTAGAATCAACATAGTTAACATCGGCGCCCGCATTAACCAATGCCTGAATAGTTTGCGTATCACCACGTCGTGCCGCCGCTAATAATTTCGCCGCATTTTGAAAACCAGACGACGCGGCACCAAAAGATGCACACGGAACGAAAAACATCAACGCCAGCAAAAATCTAGCAAATTTCATGAAACCATTCTCTCTTTATAAAAAGATTTTATCATAACTATGCGTATCGTGTCCAGAGTTTTTAAGTCTATTTTTAACGCATTTTTTTGTTTGCGTTGATACGGCATTTTTGCTATACTATAACCCATAGAGAGAATATATGAAACATAGCGCGATATTTTCTGCTTTTGCGTTGTTGTTCGCACCAACATTTGCGTTTGGTGCATGTTCTGTTGCAAATTTAACACGCTGTCTGGATTCTGCCTGTGCAATAAATATTGGCGCGAATCCGGCGGCACGTTGCCAATATTGTGGTTCGGCGGCGGCGGGAAAACCTTCGAAATCAACCGCGATGAAGAGTATAACCGCCGGATCATCTGCACGGTATAACATTTCAGACAAAGAATTAAAGAACGCGCCATCTGAGCCTGGGGAACGTTATGTTTGGGCAACACGAATTTGTTTGGGCAAAGTGACCGGTTGTACCACTGATGATGTATCAGAAAATTATGATTCTTTGATTGAACAATCATGTACTGCGGCCGGTATTTCGGCACAAATGTCAAATTTAACACAAAAATCGCGCAAACAAAAAACCCAGAATGAATGTTCTAATGACATTGGCGCATGTATAACAAATGACAAACATTGTTCTGGCGATTACAAAAATTGTGAATCTGACGCTGATTTCGATAGGAATTTTTCAGACTGTGTTATCGCCGCAAATGGTTGCGATTCGTTTTCAGGCGCGATTCGTTCTACATTAATTTCAACACGTGACAAAATCTTTGCAAACGCTGATGCAATATTGGCGAATATCGTCGCCGCATATCAGAAAACACGTGAAAATAAATTAAAAAACACCGAAACCGCTTGCCGCGATTCATCTGGAAAAAACAAATGCATTGCGACCGTTTGCAATAATAATATGCCACATAAATGCGATGTTGGATACGAATACGAAAATGGATTAGCAAGTGAATTATGTAAATTTTACGACGTCGCGTGCGATAGGTTGAAATAATATGAAAAAAAATATGACATCTTTTTTCAAAAACACATCGTTATTTTTAATGATAGCGTTCTTTGGTTGTGTAATGTGTGATGCGGCGAATGCGGCACGTACGGCGATTCGTGGAACTGCGGCGACACGTCGGACATCTGCAACAACACAAACCACGCCATCAACGGTGGCAACATCTACCACAGATGTGGTCGAAGAAGAACCAGACAAAGAACCTGAAATCATTGAAAACAAAGCATCTCAGTTCGATAGTTTTTTGAACGAAGTATCGTCTGATGAAGATATGTCTGCCGCCAGTTTGGCCGAACAAATTCGCAAACAACGCGCCGCGGCTGAGGCACGCGACAATGCCGAATACATTCAATCAAAACAACAAACATCTTTGACAGGTGGCAAAAACGTTTGTGACAATGGTTTACGTACATGTATGCAACGCGATTGCGGTTCTGATTTTTCAAAATGCGCATTGGACGGCGATACATTGTTCGGCGACAAATTAAACAAATGCCGTCGTGAAACAACATGCAACGGTGAAGAATTCAAATTATTTACGGCCGAAATCAAGGCTGACCGTGATATGAACGCACGACTGTCATCATATACATCTGTTATTGATTGTGGAAATCAATATAACGCGTGTATTCAAAATGAATGCGGCACAACATTTGGAAAATGCCTTGGGAAAACGGCGGCCGACCGCGCAACAAAGGCTTGCGAACAAATCGCAAAAAGATGTATAGAACAAGATTCTGGTCTGGCCGGACGTTTTGGTACTGTGATTGGGCGGTTGCGCGAACACGCTGAAATAGATGTCAAAACCGATGAAATGCGTATGTATAAATTGCGCGATTTAATGAAAAACCAGTGTACAAAATTGGGCGCAATGTTTGACGAACGCTCTTTCGATTGCGTATATACTGTGAATTTCTTTGCGGGCGAAAACCAACAAACACCAATCGCTTCACGCAAAGTATATGCCGGCGATAGTTTTGTATGTATGCAAGAATGGTTTGGCGTTAACGCGACAACATATCGCGAAAACGCATACCGCGAAACCCGTGCACAAACTGGCGCATCATCTGCTATGTTGGGTTCGGGGGTTGGGACCGCGGTCGGCCTGATATCATCCGGTGCAATTGGCCGTGCATTAGATACCCAAAAGGCTAAAAAAGCATTAGACGCGGCAGAAAAAGCCAGTGCATTGAAAGATCAATCAGATACATTAAACCCAGATTATCAAAAAGATGGTGATTTCTCAGAAGGCCAAGATACGAAAACAGACCCCATAACGACAGACAAGATAAAAAGAAGTATGTCTGGGGCAAACATGGTCGGACAGACCATATCTTTCACAACCCAAGATAAAAATGATGAAACAATAGCGGCATCTTTAGAAGCATGGAAAAACAAATGTACAACATTTACAAAGTTAGAATCCGGCATAAAAAGTGCCGAAATCAAAGAAACCGTTTCTGGTGATACTATAACATGGGAATGCGTTGCCAAAGAATGTTCTATTGCCGGCATGGAAGTCAAAGACGGCAAATGTCAATATTCGAAATCTACCTTGGATTCAGGGATAAAATCTGGATTAGGCAATATGCAAAGTTCTATGTATGATAAATCTTTTGCACAAATAAACAAAAAATTACAGAGCACCATTAAAATCAACGACAGTATATCTATGACCATTGGAACCAGTGACGAATGGAACAAAACGTATAAACAACAATGGACAACCGCGAAAAATACATTCTCTTCAAAATGCGCAGCAAATAAAATAGATAATGGGAAAGCCGTAGCAAATTTGAAACAATCAACCACCAATGAAGTGTTAAGATGTGATATAGTGTGTAATGACAAATTCAAACTAGATGGTGGCGCCTGCGTCTTAAAGAAAAATAAGGGAATATAAAATATCAAAGGAAACAAAACCGCCCAGAAATGGGCGGTTTTGTTTTTCGAACAACAGAAAATCTCGTCGTTGGTGTTGATTATTCTGCCTTCGCTTCTTCTGTTTCAACAGCGGCAGTTTCTTCAACAACCGTTTCCGCTTTTTCTTCGGCGGATTCGGTATTTTCTTCCGCGGTCGCTTCTTCTTCAACTTTCTTTGAACCGAAAGTCAAAGTTTTACCGGCAACCAACGCGTCGATTTCGTCTTGGGTTTGTGCAACATAAACCTTTACATCAACGACAACGTCCGGATGCAAAGCGATTTTTGTATCAAACGCACCAACAGATTTGATTGGGGAACCCAACAAAACCTGAGCGGATTCAACATTAACGCCTGCAATTTCTTTCAAAGCGCGCGCGATATCGCGTGACGACACAGAACCATACAATTGACCTGTATCACCCGCCTGACGAATCATATGCAATTTTGCATTTTTAACTGCGTCAACTTTGGATTCAGCTGCTTTCTTAGCATTTTCATGACGTGCCACCAATTCAGCCTTTTGCGCTTCGAACAATGCAACGTTTTCACGTGTGAAACGCATAGCCTTTTTGTTTGGCAATAAATAATTGCGTGCATAACCAGTACGAACATCAACAGTATCGCCGATATTGCCCAATTTTGTGATTTTTTCTGTTAAAATTACTTTCATTTTATCTGTCCTTTTTTTCAAAGTTAGAGTCTTTCGACCCAGAATTACATCTTTTTAAAAATCAAATTATATGTGGGGATTGGAAGCATTTGACGTTTCGCAGTGTACAAACTGGTACATAAGAAACGATAAACGCGACAAGCGCCCATAAGAATTTGATTTTACCCTAAGTTATTTCTAACGAAAGGCAATAACCCCAAATGACGTGCGCGTTTAATAGCCGTGGCCAACGCACGTTGATCTTTCTGAGAAACCCCAGAAATACGAGATGGAACAATTTTTCCACGTTCAGATATATAATGTGACAACATTTTTATATCTTTGTAATCGATATCTTTATCCTTTAATGGATTAGATTTTTTACGATAAATTGCTGCACGAACTGCCATTATGCCACCTCTTCTTCTGT
>CAMZDE010000034.1 GCA_947305255.1 uncultured Alphaproteobacteria bacterium | reverse complement strand
CGTTAGTGGTGCGTTCGCACCGTTTCCCTGACGTTCATGATCGGGGAGCTGTTGGTGATAAAACACGGGCAACCGGAAGACCAACGGAATCCAATGATAAAGTGATTACCAACTCCCCGACCACCCATTTTTTGGTGGTCAATTTTTTATTCGAACTATGGGAGAAAAATTATGAACATGAAACAAATATTGTCAGTGGCGATGATTACAATATTGCCAATAACGGCAAATGCTGATGATTACACGTACAATGAAGTTGAGGTTCCTGCGCATATGCCTAGTGGTGGACTTGTGACGATTGCACCTGGTGGTCCTTATGCAACCGTTGTTATTGATGACGATGATGATGAACATATTGCATCAACCGCCTATGTAAAGGGCGCGTACAATGATACAATTGCCGCGTTAAATGCGAAACAAAATCAGTTATTTAATGCTGAGACAGGGGATCTTATCCTAGAAGAAGTAACGAATTCGAATTATTTGTTGTTTGATTTAAACCATGGGGTCGGTTCTGATCTTTACTTAGTGACCGAGGCTGCTGTCATTGCGGGTATTCAAAGCCAACGGGTTGAAATTTGGACGACGTGGGACAATGATAATGCAACAACCGATGTTGCATTCAAAACTGTTGTGCCACAAGATTAATTTTATGTATTCATTCCTTTTGTCTTTTTTGGTAGTGTTGAATATAATATGTTCAACACACAACAAGGAGATAAAAAAATGAAAACTGCTTTGGTTGCTTATTTTTCCCCAACGGGGGCAACAAAAAGAATAGGCGATATGTTGGCCGCTGCGATTGGTGCAAAAACTTTTGAAATTATTCCAAAAGAATTTTACACCGAATCGGATTTGGATTGGACAAATGACAATAGTCGTTCGTCGATTGAAATGAAAGACCGCTCATCGCGGCCCGAAGTTGCGTCGCGTGTACGCGATTTAGAAAAATACGATGTTATCTTTTTGGGATTTCCAATTTGGTGGTATCGCGAACCGTCAATTATCGATACTTTTGTTGAAATGCACAATTTTGATAAAAAACTGATTGTGCCGTTTGCTACTTCGGGTGGCAGTCCGATTGCAGATTCATACAAAGGTATCCAAGCGTTGGCACCACATGCGCATGTAGAACGTGGTCGCGTTTTCGATTCTGGGATTGAAATGGACGAATTGAAAAAGTGGGCGGAAAGGTATTTGCGTAAATAATTTAAAAAATATTTTTTACAAAAACCGCATATTTGTGCGGTTTTTGTTTCCCTTGCAAGTCGCGTTGGTTGTTGTTATAGTTAACGATGAATCCAACAAGGGGGCGCAAATGAAAATATTAGTCACGGGTGGTTGTGGTTATATTGGTTCGCATACTGTAGTTGAATTGCAAAACGCAGGTCACGATGTTGTTGTGATTGATAATTTATCTAATTCAAATAAAGTATCTTTGAAACGCGTTGCTGAAATTACAGAACAAGACGTCGAATTTTATGATATTGATATTCGTGATTTCGATTCGCTGGACGGTTTGATTGGAAAAAATCATTTTGATTGCTGTATTCATTTCGCTGGATTAAAGGCGGTTGGCGAATCAGTGCAAAAGCCGTTGGATTATTATGATAATAATGTTTGTGGAACGATAAATTTATTGCGTGCGCTGAATAAACATAATTGCAAAAATATTATTTTTTCGTCGTCGGCATGTGTGTATGGTGATCCGAAAATAATTCCTATATCCGAAGATTGTCCAAAGGGCGCATGTACAAATCCGTATGGTCAAACAAAACATTTTATAGAAGAGATTATGATTGATTTACAAAAATCTGATGCGACGTGGAATATTGTTTTGTTGCGCTATTTCAATCCAATTGGTGCGCACCAAAGCGGTAAGATTGGCGAAGATCCAAACGGTATTCCGAATAATTTGATGCCTTATATTACTCAGGTTGCAATTGGAAAGCGACCGGAACTTAGTGTGTTTGGTGATGATTATGATACGCATGACGGAACAGGTGTGCGCGATTATATTCATGTTGTTGATTTAGCGCGCGGTCATGTGTGTGCACTGAAGGCCATAGAAAATAAATCTGGGTTGCAAATATTTAATCTGGGGACGGGACATGGGTATTCAGTGTTGGACGTAGTGCATGCTTTTGAACGTGCCAGTGGTGTTAAGATTCCATACAGTATCAAACCGCGGCGTGCGGGCGATGTGCCGGTGTGCTATGCGGATTCGTCGCGTGCAGAGAAAGTGTTGGGGTGGCGTGCAGAATTTAATCTGGACGATATGTGTCGCGATTCGTGGAATTGGCAAAAAAATAATCCAAATGGTTATGGCGAATGATGAAGTTTATGCATATCACACAGCGTCGTTGGAAAAATATCAAATCGTGGATAAAATTCTTTTTAGCCATTTGCTGTGTCGTCGTTTTTGTGACTTTTTATGTCTTTAATTTGTGGTCGCCATTAAAGCGGCCTGTGACGGTTATTGTTAAACCGGGGGTGTCGGTCACGCGATTAACTAATTATCTGGTTAAAAACCGCGTTATTAAATCCAAAGATTTATTTATGTTTTCTGTACGTTTGAATGGCGGCAAAATTATGGCGGGCGAATATGATATCCCCCAAGGTGCTGGCGTTTGGGTGATTGCTGATATGATAACCAAAGGGCGCGTTGCGACGACAACGGTCACTATACCCGAAGGATACACAATCAAACAAATCAAAAATTTATTGATGGCGTCGTCTTCGTTTTCTGGCGATGTTGATTGTGATGGTGATGCACCGGTCTGTAATTTACACGAAGGTGACATATTCCCAGATACATATCGTGTGGCGCGCGGAATATCACGGTTGGCTGTGCTGGATTTGGCACGCAAAAAAATGCTTGATATAAAAAATTCACTGGATACAAAAAAATATCCGGCCCCAATCAAAGATTGGCATGATGTTTTGGTATTGGCGTCCATTGTTCAAAAAGAAACACCGTTAAAACGTGAAATGCCGATTGTTGCTGGCGTCTATTTGAATCGATTAAATTCTAATATGCGATTACAGGCAGATCCGACGGTTGTTTATGCTTTGACAGACGGACTTGGCGATATGCAGGGCGAACCTTTATTATCGGGGCATTTGAAAATAGAAAGTCCGTATAACACGTATCGCAATCGTGGACTGCCGCCGACGCCGATTGCGTGTGTCGGGCGTGACGCAATTCATGCGGTATTGCATCCATCAAAAACAAAGTATCTGTTTTTTGTTGCAGATGGCAAAGGCGGGCATAAATTTTCGACTGATTTCGAAGAACACAAAAAAAATCGTATTGATTGGCGTGTGATTAAAAAAGAATTAAACAAATAATTAAAAATTCACGCAATTATATCATATATTTTTACAAAATGCAAAAAATCAATTTCCTTGCAACCGGTGTTTTTGTATGGGACAATATACCTAACAGGACATGAAGTTCTGTGTAAGTTTAACCAAAGGAAAGGATAAACAATGAAAAAAATAGCTTTAACTTCTTTAATTGCGATGTTTACAGTTGCGGGTGCACATGCGGCTAATGTGATTGATGGTAATCCGCTGTATATGCCGAAGAAAGGACATGCATATAGTGTGACTGCGTTGGGGTCTCATTCTGGTAAGCAAGATATCAAAGCTTGGGATTTGGATGAAGAATTTGGTTATGGTATCACAGACAGATTGAGTGTTAATGTTGCTACAAAAATAGAAGACCAAAGATCTTTTGATAGATGGGCGTGGGCAGATACGTCGGTTGGTTTGACTTTCCGCGCTTTGGATATGGGTGCATGGAAAATGGATTTGGTCGGTAAATACCAAGTGGATCCTGTTTGGGGCAATCATAGACCGTTCTTAGAAAAAGATGATACAAATTATACATGGACTGCGGGTGTTCGTGGGGGGTATACAAATGCACGTTTCACAGTTGCAGGACATGCTTTGTTTAACTATGAAAATACAGAATCTTTCAATTGGAACGAAAAAGCAGGCAAGGAAGGCATTCATACGCTTAAGTTAGGATTGGACGGCCAATTCGTGATAGACAACAACTGGAATTTGGTTGCCGGTGTTGAATACACAGGTCGTTTGGATAAAGAAGATCGTGGCAATCCTGCGGCAAAAATCAAAAACGAAGGCAAATGGGAAGGAACATTTGGCGTGAACTATAACATCGACACGACAAAATTTGTTGGTGCGTACGTAAGTGCTGATATGAACCACCATGGTGGCGCGAATCGTGATGAATGGGAAGTTGAAAACGGATTTGGTTTTGGTGCTAAATTCGGTATCGATTTCTAAGTTGTCAGATACAAATAAAAAATCCGGCCTATTGGTCGGATTTTTTATTGAGTTAATATAATCTATTTTCTTGCGATAAAATTTAAAATATGAGATAATATTCTCAACATCGTTGATGTTTTTAGTTTTTTTAAGGAAAGGGGTAAAATATGAAAAATATCGCTATTTTAACAAGTGTTTTGGTTTTGGTGGGCTGTGGTGCATATCATACAGGTAAAACGGGGATGGTTATATCTGATCCAGATATCAAATATACCCCACAGGAAGCAAAAATATCTGTTAATACAAATAATAAGTTATCAGGTTCGGCCAGTTGCAGTTCTTTTTTGTGGTTGTTTAATAATGCTCCGGAACGTCAGGCATATGGCGTTCAATTACAGACAGACGACGGTGTTATGGCATCTGGCGAATGTGTGGCGGCGGCCGTATATGATGCGATGAGCAAGACCGATGCAGATATTCTTGTCGCGCCACAATATACAACTGTCAGGAACGGGCTTTTGTGTTTTGGTCAAAGGTGTTTAGTAGGAACAACAAAGGTTTTGATAAAAGGATATGAAGGTAAAATTACCTCTATAAAAGAAAAGGAACACAGTGTTGTTCAAGATAAACAAAAGAAATAACAAGACCGTGCTGTCTGATGTTTTGTTTAGTTTTTGATTCGGGTTGTTTTTTTTGTTAAGGAAAGGATTTTTATAATGAAATACCCTTTGTTTTTTGTTGTTGGTATGACGTTTTTTGTTAATGTCGCAAATGCAGCAATATGTAAAGATTTTGACGATGATTTTAATGTTGTTGAATATGAATGTGGTACGTCTTGGCGTGATACTAAATTGACTAAAAATAATACGAAATCTGAAGGGAAAAAACAACCTGAAAGCAATGTCTATATGGACAGTCCTTTGTTTATGCCTGCAACGCGTCATTTTTATAGTATAAGCGCGCTTGAAAACAGAGAAAGTAGTTTTGTTCAAAATAGAGATGATGAATTTTTTCCAGAAATTCGGTTGAAACGGTCTTATTATGGTTTAAGTGAAGAATTTGGTTATGGTGTCACAGATGAGTTTTCAATGGATATTGCGATTGATGGTGGACGGCAAAAGTTAGAGGGAGAAGGAATAAGTTTGGCCAATCTTTCATTGGGGGCAGTGTATCGCGCTATAAACCAAAGGATGTGGAAACTAGATTTTATTGGTGGTTATACAATCGATACTTTGTGGAATAGTCTTAACGGCTTTTTTGAAAAAGATGTCACATCATATACGTGGACTGGGGGTGTGCGTGGTGGCTATGAAACGTCCAGATTCACAATAGCGGGTAAAATGTTGTTTAATTATAATAACACAGAGATGTTTTCTGGGGATAAAGTAGGTTTGAAATCTTTATTATTGGGATTGGACGGACAGTTGGTTATCAATAAAAGATGGAGTATTGTTGCAGGAATCGGGTATAATAAATTTCAGAATCGACTTGTAAACAGTACTGTTGAAAGTGCTGGATGGACTTGGGATCCTATTAATAATTATACTTATTTTTCAATGAACCATTTGATAGATTATGAATTTGGGGATATGTGGTACGGAAGCATGGGGGTGAACTATCATATTGATATGACAAAATTCATAGGGGTGTATGTTGATGCGGTTTTGAATACTGTGAACAATACGTACAAAGACACGATTGAAGTTGTTGATAATGGTCATGTATATAGTACGAACAGTGTTGTGGCACGCGAAAAATGCACCAATAGTGTAATAACAGGTATTAAATTTGGTATAAGTTTTTAAAGTTATTTCTCGAAGCGTCTTATAAATCCGGCCGATTGGTCGGATTTTTTTTATATACTAAATTGTTTTTGCGTATTTTTTTATTTGTCTATAATTTGGTTTCGAAAAATATAGATTTTTAGCGGTTTTTTAAGAATTTTTACTATAATTTTCCTTGACAATTTGTGGGGTGGGGGGTATAGTAATCTTGCTTTCCGTGTAAACAAGGAAAGTGAAAAGCACAGAAATCTGCATATTTTGCAGGATTTATAATCGCGCATTTGCGTTGAAATAAGTCTGCTATGCGGTTTCGTATAGTCAAAAAAGAGAATAAAAACAAAGAGATTTTGAATGCCAACAGTAAATCAACTGATTCGGAAACCACGTAAAAAGGTTGCAGTGAAATCGACTGCACCAGATATGATGGAAAATCCTCAAAAACGCGGTGTTTGCACACGTGTTTATACGACAACTCCTAAAAAACCTAACTCTGCTCAACGTAAAGTTGCGCGTGTGAAATTGGCGAATGGTCGCGAAGTGACTGCATATATTCCAGGTGAAGGTCACAACCTTCAGGAACACAGTGTGGTTATGATTCGTGGTGGTCGTGTAAAGGATTTGCCAGGTGTTAAATATCATATCATTCGTGGTGTTTTGGATACAAAAGGCGTCGAAAGCAGAAAACAAGGTCGTTCCTTGTACGGCGCAAAAACAAGTAAATAATACACATCGGAAACGAATGTGAGTAATTTGGGAAACCAAGTGAAGAAATAAAAAGGAATAAAAATATGTCAAGACGTAAGGCTGCAACAAAACGTGAAATTTTACCAGATTCAAAATACAACAATCTGGTTGTTGCAAAATGTATTAATGTTGTTATGTGGGACGGCAAGAAAGAAGTTGCTGAAAATATTGTTTATGGTGCGATGGAAAAATTGAAAACAATCGCCAAAGATGGTCAAGATGAATTGGCTACTTTCTTGGAAGCGATTGACGCACTGAAACCATCTGTGGAAGTAAAAGGTCGTCGTGTTGGTGGTGCTACCTATCAGGTTCCAGTCGAAGTTCGCAAAGAACGTCAGCAAACTTTGGCGTTGCGCTGGTTGGTTATGTTTGCGCGTAAACGTGGCGAACGTTCCATGGTGGAAAGATTGTTTGCGGAATTACGTGATGCCTTGAATGGTCAAGGTGGTGCGTTCAAAAAGAAATTAGACACACACAGAATGGCAGAAGCGAACAAAGCCTTTGCTCATTTCCGTTGGTAATATAAAAGAATAAGGAAAGAAATAATGTCAGTTGGAAAAACCGCATCTTTGGATATGTATCGCAATATTGGGATTATGGCCCATATTGACGCTGGTAAAACTACTACATCTGAACGTATTTTGTTCTATACTGGTAAAACGTATAAAATTGGCGAAGTGCATGATGGTGCTGCGACTATGGACTGGATGGTTCAAGAACAAGAACGTGGTATCACAATTACTTCTGCTGCGACAACTTGCTTTTGGCGCGATCATCGTATTAATTTGATTGATACTCCGGGGCACGTTGATTTTACTATGGAAGTGGAACGTTCTTTGCGTGTTTTGGACGGTGCGGTTGCGGTGTTTGAATCTGTGTCGGGTGTGCAACCACAATCTGAAACAGTGTGGCGTCAGGCTGATCGTTATAATGTTCCACGTATTTGCTTTATTAACAAAATGGACAGAACTGGTGCAAACTTCTTCCGCTGTGTTGAAATGATACGCGAAAGATTGGGTGCTAATCCATTGGTTGTTAATTTCCCAATCGGCCAAGAACAAGACTTCAAAGGTGTTGTTGATGTTGTCGAAATGAAGGGCATTATTTGGGAAGATGAAAACGGTTCACATCCAAAAACAGAACCGATTCCAGATGATTTGAAAGAAAAAGCAGAAGAATTACACAACAAATTGATTGAAGAAGTTGTCACTTTGGACGATGCAATCATGGAAGAATACATGGAAGGCAAAGTCCCAGATACTGCGACAATTAAAAAATTGTTGCGCAAGGGTACAATTGCTCAAAACTTCGTTCCAGTGTTGTGTGGAACTGCATTTAAGAACAAAGGTGTTCAACCGTTGTTGGATGCTATCGTAGATTATTTGCCATCACCATTGGATATTCCTGCGATTAAAGGAACAAAAATGGACGGCGAAACCGAAGCGGTTCGTCATGCTGATGCAAAAGAACCATTCAGCGCTTTGGCGTTTAAGGTTGCAAATGATCCGTTTGTGGGTAATTTGATGTTCATCCGTATTTATTCGGGTAAATTACAATCTGGTTCTTATATCTATAATTCTAATCGCGATAAACGTGAACGTGTTGGTCGTATGTTGTTGATGCACGCGAACGCACGTGAAGAAATCAAAGAAGCGTCCGCAGGTGACATTATCACATTGGTTGGTATGAAAGAAACAATCACTGGGGATACGTTGTGTGACGAAGCGAATCCGATTATTTTGGAATCTATTCATGTTCCAGAACCTGTTATTTCTATTGCTGTGGAACCAAAAACCAAGGCTGATATTGAAAAAATGTCATTGGGGCTGCAGGCGTTGGCCAAAGAAGACCCGTCGTTCCGTGTGTCTGTGGACGAAGAATCTGGTCAAACAATTTTGGCAGGTGTTGGTGAATTGCACTTGGAAATTTTGGTTGATAGATTGTTACGTGAATTCAAGGTCGATGTTGCGGTGGGTGAACCACGTATTGCATATCGTGAAACATTCCGTAAACCTGTATTGGAAGAATACACACACAAAAAACAATCTGGTGGTTCGGGTCAATACGCTCAGGTTAAAATCCAATTTGAACCATTGGAACCAGGCGCAGGCTATGAATTTGAAAACAAGATTGTTGGTGGTGCGATTCCAAAAGAATACATCCCAGGTGTTGAAAAAGGTTTAAAGATAGCCCAACAAACAGGTGTTTTGATTGGCTATCCAACAGTGGATTTCAAAGCCACATTAGTAGATGGTAAATATCACGAAGTTGACTCTAATGTGTTGTGCTTTGAAATTGCGGCGCGTGCTTGCTTCCGCGAAGCGATGAAGAAAGCATCACCGAAATTATTGGAACCGATTATGAAGCTTTCGGTCAATACGCCGGAAGAATACGTCGGTGACATTATTGGCGATTTGAACAGTCGCCGCGGACAAATCAATGGTATCGAAACCAGATTCGGCAGCCAGTTAATCACTGCGTTCGTCCCTCTGGCGAATTTGTTCGGGTATGTCAAAACATTACGTTCTTTGTCCCAAGGTCGCGCGAATCCATATATGGAATTGTCGCACTATGACGAAGTGCCACAAAATGTTGCTGACGAAGTAATCAAAAAGATGACAAAATAACAATTACAAACTTAATAACAAACCAAGCCTAAGGAGAAAACTATGGCAAAAGAAAAGTATGTAAGAACAAAACCACACGT
>CAMZDE010000033.1 GCA_947305255.1 uncultured Alphaproteobacteria bacterium | reverse complement strand
CACCTTTGTTTTATACTATAATATCATATAAAGGAGAAAAATATGAAAATAAATTCAATATCTTTAATTTCTATCGCTTCGTTGGTTATCGCATCGGCTGCGAATGCAAGTGTGGTCGCAGACTTCTATGTCGGCGGTATGGTCGGTGTTGGTGGCCAGACAATATTCTCATCAAACGAACACGATACATCAACATCCCGCTTGCTGGGGGCAATTGCAGGTGTCGATATCCCTGTATTCAGAGTTGAAGGCGAATATAATTATATTGATTCACAAGATTTAGATACAAGCGCAATTATGGTGAACGCATATTTCAAAGTGCCGTCTACATTGATTATGCCATATATTGGCGCAGGTATCGGAACAGTATTTGGTGGCAAACACGAATTTACTGATGCGAATACCCAAATAAAGACCAAATACGACATACATTCAACCGCCGCATACCAAGGAATGTTGGGTGCAACGATTGACATTTTGGCGGTTCCAATCAAATTCGATGTCGAAGGTCGCGTATTATACGCCCCAGACATTTATAAAATCGAAGCAACAAATACAACACCTGATTTGATGGAATATAATGCGCGTATTAAAATGCGTTATATATTCTAAACAAGAAATCAAAAGGAATTAAATGCTTACATTGATTGACGGAAATTCTTTGGTATTTCGTGCATACTATGGCGTGCATGCGAATTTGACACGTTCTGACGGAATGCCGGTTGGCGCGGTTTATGGGTTCTTTAATATGATTTTACCCATACTGGCGGCCGCCAAAGAAAACGATTCTTTTGTATGCGTGTTCGACGCATCAAGAATCAGTTTCCGTCAAAGCATTTATCCACAATACAAGGCTAACCGTTCTGAAACGCCTGCGGATTTATTGGTTCAATCTGAATTGATACGAATTGGCGCGCACGCAATGGGGATGCCCGTGCTTTGCATTCCAAATGTCGAAGCAGATGATGTAATCGCAACAATCGCAACAAACAATTGCGATATTTCTGGTGGCATTCGTATAATCACAGGTGACAAAGATTTAATGCAATTGGTATCAGATTGTGTTTTTCTTTATGACGGCATGAAACAAATTGAAATCCGTGAACCTCAGGTTTTTGATAAATTCGGTGTCAAACCAAATCAGGTTATTGATGTTCAGTCTTTGATGGGCGATTCGTCTGATAATGTTCCGGGGGTCCCCGGTATTGGGCCTAAAAAGGCTGCTGAATTTATTTCTGAATTTGGAACATTGGACAATTTATATGCGAATCTAGAATCGGTCAAAAACGAACGCATTCGTAATCTGTTACGCGACAACCGCGATTCAGCGTATATTTCAAAACAATTGGTCACATTAAAACGCGATGTAGATTTAGATGGATTACAAATTCAACCTTTTTGTTTTGATAAATCTGCCGCATTAAATTTCGTCAAAGAAAAAATCGAAAGCAAATCTTTGGTCGAAAAAATTAATAAATTATTCCCAAACGAAACAAATAGTTGCACCCCACAAATAACAGAATATGAAAAATCAGTATGCCCTGTTGTTGAAATTCCTGAAAACACAAAACATACCGAATCAAAATTACCAGAAATGAATTTAGTAACTATATCCACTGAATCTGAACTGGACGAATTTTTATCACATATCACGAATATTCTGGCTTTCGATACAGAAACAACAGGATTTAATCAAATCACCGATAAAATTGTCGGGCTTTCGTTGGCATATGATGACGCACATGGCGCATATATTCCAATACGACACAAAACAAAATCTATGGATTTGTTTGGTGACGATGCACCAATGCAAAACCAATTATCAATAGATATCGTTCATAAAAAATTATGGCCAATATTCACAAACCCAAAAATAACAAAAATCGCACATAATCTGAAATACGATTTGCACATTTTGAATAACGAAGGTTGGGATATTTCTAAAATTGCGCCATACGATGACACTATGTTATTATCGTACGCGTTGCATGGCACTTTGCATGGACACGGACTTGATGAATTGGCTGAAAAATATTTGAATCATACAAATATAAAATTCAGCGATTTATTTGATGAAAAAATCAAAGATTGCGATAGGCATTTTGAAACACTGCCAATTGATATCGCAACAAAATATTCCGGCGAAGATTCTGTCGTCTGTGCGGCACTTTATAAATTGATGCGCCCACAATTAGATGCAAATTCAGAATTAAAAGAATTATACGAAACATGCGATTTGCCGCTTTGCCCTATTTTGTGTGAAATGGAAAGGAATGGTATAACGGTCAATCGGGAAAAATTAAATCGATTGTCTAATATTTTCCATAAACAATTATCAAATCTGGAATCAGAGATATATCAAATAATCGGCCATGAATTTAATATCGCCAGTCCGAAACAATTGGCAACTATATTATTTGACGAATTAAAATTGCCAACCAAAAAGAACCGTTCGACCGATGCCGATACATTGAACGAATTGGCCGATTCTCATCCGGTCATAGAAAAGATTTTGAATTGGCGATCGGTTTCTAAACTGGCAGGAACATATGCAGATGCATTGCCACATCAAATAGCAAGCGACGGTCGCATACACACGACGTATTTACAGACCAGCACAAACACAGGCCGCCTGTCCAGTCGCAATCCAAATCTACAGAATATCCCTATTAAAACCGAACTAGGCGAAGAAATCAGAAAATGTTTTATTGCCGCATCTGGGAATACTTTGATATCGGTGGATTATTCACAAATCCAATTAAGGTTATTGGCAGATGTCGCAAATGTCAAAATGTTCAAAGAAACATTTAATCATGGCTTGGACATTCATGAACAAACTGCACGAAAAATATTTCATATCCCAAATAATGCCCCCGTACCCAAAGATTTACGACGCGCGGCAAAAACAATCAATTTTTCTATTATTTACGGGATATCGCCGTTTGGATTGGCAGGACAATTGAACATTTCTCGTGACGAAGCGAAAAAGATTATTGATTCATACATGGCAGAATTACCAGAAATCAAAGAATATATTGATTACGTAACGAACTATGTATTTGAACACTATTGCGTTTATACACCATGGCATCGCCGCGTTGAAATCCCAGAGGCACGCACACCACGCCTGCGCGGATACGCTGCACGTGCCGCGATAAATGCCCCAATCCAAGGATTCGAAGCGGACATAATGCGGCGCGCAATGGTGGATATTCACAATAAAATTGTTATTCCAAATTCCGACAAAATCAAAATGCTGCTTCAAGTGCATGATGAAATCATATTTGAATGCAGCGAAGCGGACGCACAACATTTTGCCGATTTAATCAAAACAGCAATGGAAAACGTCACAAAATTGTCTGTGCCATTGGTTGCCGAATCAATCATCTCTCCGATTTGGGATAAATAAAACACAAAAAAACACCCGCGATTGCGGGTGTTTTTATATCGAATGGATCAATTAATCCAATGCTTCCATAATTCTGGCATATGGAATCGCACCTGGGAACGCTTCTGTACCAATAATCAGGTATGGTGTTCCACGAATTTCGAAACGTTGTGCCAAATCACGAACATTTCTCAATTCTTCTGCCACAGCTGCGCCTTTCATATCTTCTGCTAATTTCTTTGTGTCCAAACCAGCTTTTTTAGCCAATTTCATAACATTAGCATCGATAATACCTGCCAATTTGTCTTGTTTTTTCAAATCGTCTTGGGTGTAATATTCTTCATCCATCAACAATTTATCTAACGCTGCGGCTTTGTCATTGCCTTGCAATTTTGCAGCAATCACAGCCTTAGCTGGTGCATCAGACAACACACCATGGATAGAGAAGTTTTTCAATACTACGCGAACATCATCACGTTCTGCCAAAACACGGGACAATTCAGAATGAACACGGCGGCAATATGGGCAAGAATAATCCGAGAACAAGAATATTGTTTTCTTGGCTTCAACATTACCCGCAATTGGTGCGCCACCAATCATTTCGTCCATATGTTTGGAAACATATCTGCGAACTTCTTTGTTTTTTTCTTCTTCTTGTTGTTCCTGCATAGAAGTAACCATATCCTGCAAGATTACAGGATTAACATTTACCAAATACACAGGCGTCCACAAACGGCACACACAACCAGCAATCAATACAATTGCGATTACAGAGATACCTTTGTGCATGATGAAAGCCTTAGCCTCTGGTTTCTTGCCGTCGTGTTTAACGATAGAACCGCCAAACATATACAGAGCAATCGCCGCGACCAAGATTACTATTGTCCAAGTCATAGTTTTCTCCTTTGTTTTGAACATTCTGATAATAGAAAAAAAAACTTAGCCGCGCAAGCAAAAAACATTAAAATTAAAATATTTTTCTGGCATTTGGAACATCTACATTTTGCATATTACAAATCCCAGTTATAAAACGTTTTGTGACCGACAAAGTCAATGGTAATTTGTATAATTTATCCCGATACGGTTCGCCACAATCTGCACAAACTGCGCGACCAGTTTTCGGCGACAGATAAATTAAATCTGACGTTTTTCCACACCCCGAACATTTTGTTAAATCCAGCGCATAACCCAAATCTTTCAGCAACCCCAATTCCCATCCCAAATATAAATCAAACGGATTTTCACAATTCGCAACGCCACGCAATAAATCGAATGTTCGTAAATATAAATTTTCGTATGATTCACGTTCTGGGACCAACGTGTATATCAATGCGAAAACGGCATTCATAATATTTAACAAATCATTATTCATCATCATCGGCACAGCCAAATTTTTTTCTGCTTCCCAATGAAACACCCCCAATTGAGAATCCAAACGTGCATTCCACGAAACAGAACCGACCTGGCCTACCAAAGGTTTATTTTTACGTGCAACAGTTCCGCCGCGCAACATGCCAACCAACACACCATTATCGCGTGTAAAAATATGTGCAATCGCATCACGTTCTGAAAACGGCTGTATATTTATTAAAATCCCTTCGGTTTCAATTTGCATGATTTATATTATAAAACGATTAAACAAATTTATAAATAAAAAACGCCCAAACGGGCGATTTTTATTTTGCGATAAATCTTCTGTACACTTTATCATTCACGCGCACAGGATAATGGCGTTTCAAGAACTGAGAATAATCATCGCCCACATAATTAACCGATGTTTTTTTCAATTCCCCACGCAACGCCTCTATTTTCTTTGTGTCTTTCTTTGGCATAGCAGTTTTATCAATATGCAACACATAGAACGCATCGTCATCTTCGACAATTGTGTTATCGCCATCTTTGCCTGCGAACGCAGCGTTCAACAATTCCAAGGTTGCGCCTTCGGTTCGTGTCACCGACACAGATTTTGCGTTTTTCAAACCGCGCCCACCATTTGCATCAACCAACAATTCGTTCGCGCGAACATAGGCTTTCTTGCGTTGTTCTGATTTTTTCCAACCATCGACCAAATCTTTTTTGACGTCTTTGAATTCTGCATTATGCGACGCGTGAATTTCATCAACACGCAAAATAGCAAAACCATTTTTCAATTCCAATAGTTCGCTTTCCATACCCATATCCATAGCAAACAATTTCGCAATCAAATCATCAGTCAACACGGCATCAGACACTTTGCCATCGCGTTTGATATTTTGTAATTGAACAAATTTGGCATTGTATTTTTCCGCAGCATCTTTCATAGAATCACCCGAAATAATCATATCTTCGATTTGTTGTGTTGTCTTGAAACCCGCATCATAAACATCAGGTTTATTCATATCTGCCGCAACAAACACATACGACACCGAACGCGTTTCTGGGATAACACGCGGATTTTGCACATAGTATTCTTTTAATTGATCATCACTTGGATTATCAACTTTGAATTCAGAAAATTTAACCGGCACATATTTAATATCGCGTTTTGCATAGCGAGCATTATACATCGCATCAACTGCAAACTGTGGAACATCCATAGGAACACTTGTCGCGCCCATAACCATTTTACGTAAAATTTCCACACGCAAAGCATTTGCAATATCTTGTTCGCTTAACCCTGAATTTTGAATAACCATATCGAACATCCACGGCACAAATTGCCCATTAACTTGGAATTGCGGATTCATACGAATTTCATCAGCGATTCGTTTTTCAGACACAACGAAACCCAAATCTTCTGCACGATTCGCCAACAATTGATTGCGTGTCAAAACCATCATCACATTTTTCGTCAATTCTGCCGATTTCGCAGGATCTGTATATGCCGCGCGCTGTTCATCTTTGGTCATAGCGGCCAATTCTTGCGAACGTTCATTATTAAATTGTTGCACCGACACACCCGCGTCACCAACGTGAATCAGTGTTGTATCACTTGATACATTACCGAAAATCCATTCAGCCGCGCCCCAACCGACGAAACTGAAAATCAAAACAAACATTAAAACTTTGGCCAACGGTTTATCCGCTGCATTACGTAAATATTCTAGCATTTTTTCACCTTTTGCGATAACATAGCAAAAAGACGAACAAAAAATCAATAAAAAAGGAAGATTTTATGAAATTTATAGTTGGTAATTGGAAAATGAATGGAACCCCAGATAAAAAATCGGCTATGATTCGTGCGTTGTCTGAAACCACGACGGAAAATATTGTAATTTTATGCCTGCCGTTCACATTATTGGGTGGCGACAATAAAAACGTGACAATTGGCGCCCAAGACATCAGCGAACACGAAAACGGCGCATACACTGGCGATGTTTCAGGCCAAATGATTTCGGACATGGGCGCAAAATACGTCATTGTCGGACATAGCGAACGCAGATTTTATCACCACGAAACAAACGAAACTGTCCATGCCAAAGCGGCGGCAGCAATTCGTCACAAATTAATTCCTATTATATGTGTTGGTGAAACTTTGGACGAACATAAATCAAATAAAACCTTTGACGTTGTTCGAAAAATGTTAGATGTGTGCCTGCCTGAGAGCGGCGAATTTATTGTCGCATACGAACCACGGTGGGCAATTGGCACTGGGAAAACACCAACAATTGATGAAGTCAAAAAAATTCACCAAATGATATATGAATATTTGAACGTGCATGGACATACAACAACACCTATCCTTTACGGCGGCAGTGTCAACAAAACCAACGCTTCCGATTTTGCGAACATTCCGCACGTTGACGGATTATTGATTGGCGGTGCATCACTTGAAAGTGAAACTTTTTTACCTATAATAAAGTCTGTCAATTAAATATATAATAATGAATAACAAAGCCTAAAAGGACAAACGTTATGCACGAAAACAACGATAATAAAAATTCGGTCGACATAGAATCCGTATCTGTATCAGATATCAAAGATATTGAACAAAAAACCGAAACGGCTCAGCCGGCAGAACCACAATCTGATACCGATAAAAAAATCACAGAATTAAACGATAAAATCGCCGAATTGAATGACAAATATCTGCGTGTCGCCGCAGAACTTGAAAACACGCGTCGTCGTGCAACTTTGGACATTGAATCAGTGTCACGGAATCGCGCGATGGGTGTTGCTGAAAAAATATTGCCGGTAATGGATGCGGTCGTGGCGGCTTTGAAACACAATCCCAATGATGAGGGCATTAAATCGATGGAACGCGCAATTCAAAACGCTTTTGCGCAAATCGGCATAGTCAAAATAGAATCCGTTGGTGAAATTTTGAATCCGCAATTTCATAATGCAATTCAAATGGTTGATAAACCAACCCCAAACACAAAAACGAATACTATCGTTGACGAAATGCAAACCGGATATATGTTCGGCGACACGGTTCTGCGTACCGCAATGGTCGTCGTGTCAAAATAATTTTTTTCTCATATCTTATATCTTGTATCCCCACCATTTTATTCCGCGGGGCTGGAAATAATTCTGCCCCGCTACCGAAGTGGATTGCGACCATCGGTCGCAAGACAAAGGGGTAAAAAATAACATTTGCATTGATTCGGCGTTTTTGATAAAATGCCAATGTCGGAAAGAGTTTTTCCGATGGGGCCTAGCAGCCTCTGTTTGAAAACCGTCCAATGAGGGACGTTAAATCTCCAACTTATGGTTGGAGGGCCGTGAATATCCAATAAGCGGCGCAATTTTGTTTTCAGATTGCTGCTAGCCTCCAACCACCTTTTGTTTAAGGTGGTTTTGTTTTTAACATCATCCCCATGTCAAAGGCGAGATAATGCCCACGTGGGACAAAAGGAAAGGAGAGCAAACGATGAAAACAAAATCTTTATTATCAATCGCAATAATCGCGGCATTGCCATTTGCTGCAACGGCAGAAAACATTTCGGGGGCGATGTACACCGCACCGGCGCATGCGGACAACAATCACCCCGCCCCAACAACAAATGCGGGTGCGCCGTATGGTCGTATTGATATAGATACCGCCGACCAAGAACATATCGCAACAACAGCATATGTAAAGGGTGCATATAACAGTGCAATCGCAGCAGTGAATAAAGTTGACACGTCACTTACCGCAGGGCTTGACGAAAAACAAGATAAATTGATAAATTATGATTCTAATGATGTAGTAGATGATGTATTTAGTGCAGAAACAGGATCTAGTATGATGGGCGACTATATTGGTGCTACTACTATGGAGGGTGCGCAAGCTGGACAAGAACAGCTAAGAACTTGGGAAGATCGGCTTTTATCCGCAGGTGGGGTGATTGGTGCAATCGGCACAGCGGTCAATTTACAACGTGTTTTGGTCTATACCACGTGGGACAATGATAGTGCAAAGACCGCCGTGCCGTTGGCAAATCAGATTGGGGTTCAAGCGGATATATATTAAAATCTGCAATATAAAAAAACACCGCCGGACGGCGGTGCTTTCTTTTTCAGGGGTTAACCCTTTACACGCACACACTGACAGATTTTAATTTATAAATGCATCGGTGATTGGGCGCACCTTGGTTACATCCAACGGATGCATTTGATATGACACGTTTGTAAAATCGATATTATTCAAATCAAATCTGCGAATTGTCGGATTATACATTGTCGTATAATACAATTTGCCGTTCGTCATATCGGTCACAGATGTCCATTGTGTCGCAGACGGAATATCTGGCACAGTTTGTCCTTTGGCAAATTGGATACCAATTGGAATCGTCATCGCCTGTAAAATCGTGAACGCCTGTTCTACTGTTTTTTGCGTATTCAGATTTGTTGGCGCACTGGTTTGATAAAATGCGGCACGCACAAATCGCGATGGTGGCGTCACGTCACCTGGCAATCCCAACAGGCCTGAACCATGCCCCAATGGCGACACACTGATATTGCCAAAATCATGCGCATCAATCGTCCCCGAATTCAAATCGATATAATTGCTAAGGTTTGTTATGTGCCAATCATACGCCGGCGAATTAGTCAACACACCTAATTTATTTTCGTGAACCATTGGCACGCCGTCGATGTATTCAATAACAATCTGACGACCGGTTTTATCTGCGACACGCCAATGCAGTGTTTGCGCACGCGGATCAGTCGCCACAACACGAACGTCACTTAACGCCGCAATAACATC
>CAMZDE010000032.1 GCA_947305255.1 uncultured Alphaproteobacteria bacterium | reverse complement strand
CGATTATTCACTATCAAACCAACCGTTATGCATGACACCAATAAAATAAAGGTCGCAGTTTCTGACAATTTTCCTTTGTACGCCAATAAATCACGAACCAGCGCAATCCCGTTTGTTGTTAACCCAGAATATGTTTTCAACGCAAGATCGGACAAGGTATAAAACAAAACTTCTATTATCTGCCATAACAACAAAGATTTTGTTGTTTTCTTTAACACAGATACGGCCAAACAAGTCGCGGCAATTAACGAAAAAATATTACCAATAATAAACGATGTTTGCATGATTATACTTTACCCAAATGTAACTATAAATATATCGGCAAATAAAATCTAGGGGAAAAAATTAGCCCGTCGGGTACCATAATAGATGATGCATTTATGGTGCCCTAAGCAAGAATCGGACTTGCGACTCGTCCTTACCAAGGACGTGTTTTACCACTAGACTATTAGGGCCAAGCGTGAACCTATTATACCCGTGCGCACGTAAAAATCAATATAAAATTATCGTCTTTCGATTTCGTTAATACAGCGATGCAACGCATCTTTCCATACTGGTATTTTTATACCAAACGTCTGTTGTATTTTGTTTGTATCCAAAACGCTGTATCTTGGACGCACCGCACGTGTCGGATATTCATCGGTCGTGATTGGTTTCACCGCACAATCCAAATTCGATTGTTTCATAATTTCGGTCGCAAAATCATACCACGATATCCCCTTGAAAAACGTTCCATCCAACACATCAGTATTACAATAATGATAAATCCCCGCATTTTCAGGTTGCATCATCGGAATAATCTGTACAATCGCAGCCGCCAAATCTGCCGCATATGTCGGCAAACCATATTGATCATTTACAACTGAAACTTCTGGTTTTGTTGCGCCGATTTTGCGCATAGTTTTTACAAAATTTTTCCCGTACGGCGAATATAGCCATGATGTCCGAATTATCGCATAGTTTTTTGAATAATGTTCTACATCAAATTCACCAAACAGTTTTGACAAACCATATACTGAAATCGGTTTTGGTTCATCAGACGTCTGGTACGACCCGGCTACTAATTCACCGTTAAACACATAATCTGTGGAAATCTGAATTATTTTACATCCCGTCCGCGCCAGATTTCGCGGTCCAATCATATTAACCATAAATGCAGCATCCGAATCATCTTCGGCCGCATCTACCGCCGTATATGCCGCACAATTCACGATTGTATTTATCTTGTTTTTATTAACAAAATTATGTACAGCGGCTTCGTTTGTAATATCCAAATCACTATGCGTTGTTAAAACAGCATGTGGCAAAATTTTTCCGATTTCTGTTCCTAGCTGTCCATTTGCCCCGGTTATTAAAACATTTCTCATTTGTTACCCCTTGTAAATCTTGGTATATTCATCTCCTACCGCTCTCATAAAATCGTTCAAAATTGGATTTTTATCATTCAGCATCGCTGAAAAATCACCGAAAGCAACCTCTTCCCAATCTATGAAAGATGTCACATAAAATGTTTTTTCATCTATCATAAAATTATCCAGCAAATCACAATGATGCCAACCGTACATAAATGCCGGCAAATCTTCTGGATTATTTTTATAGCAACGTATGCTTTCCGGATTACTTTTGGCAATCACATAAAGAAAATTTGCAATTTGGCGTGCTAAATCTTGCTTATGTTCATCATAAACTTTGCCACGCTGAATCAATTGACGCAAAGACAATCCATGCACAACATCATATCGACGAACAATTTTATCTTGGAAATTCAATAATGTTGGCACAGGAATAAATATAGGTGATATCTTTGACAATTCAGATGTAATATCGCGTTCACGCACCTCTATATTCGGGGCAAAATTACATTTTTTAGTTGGATATTTATAAACATATTTATCGTTCACTTTAACCAATAAATTACGCCCACGAAACCCAGTTATAATTTTGTATTTTGGATGTTTTATTCCACAATCTTTCTTGATAAAAACTAATAATTCAATCAACGGAGAATTTAACGCGGCACGCACACTATTGCGAATCTGACGACTATAAATCAGACCGCATATCATGTTAGTAATAAAATGTCGTATTTTTGTTAAAATCTGCTTCATAGCCCATATTACACTATATTTTCTGGCGAAAATCAAATTTTTTTGACACATTTTCCTATACAGACATTGACAATATTAAAAAAGTTGCAAAATGTAAAAAGTCTGTTATAATGCGTTGCACTGGCGGCGTAGCTCAGTGGTAGAGCAGAGGAATCATAATCCTTTGGTCAGGGGTCCGAATCCCTTCGCCGCTACCAAAATAACAAACGACCCTTGCGGTCGTTTTTTATTTTGGTATAGTCGCGACGGATGAGGACCCCAGGTCCGACAAGCAGTAGATTTTGGAAGCGATAGCGCACCAAAATCGTTACGATTGCCGCACAGCCGGCACCAGAGTGCCGAGCGAGCGAATCCCGAGCCGTGTTAAATAAATTTTGGACACCGACAATGGGGTCCGACCCACAGCAAAAAGGCGGAATTACGCCGGTCACCCGAAGTTTTAACGAAGGGTGATTTTGCACGGGAGTGAAGCGTAGCGAAACAATCCCGAAGCCGCTTAAATCGCGACGGATGAGGACCCCAGGTCCGACAAGCAGTAGATTTTGGAAGCGATAGCGCACCAAAATCGTTACGATTGCCGCACAGCCGGCACCAGAGTGCCGAGCGAGCGAATCCCGAGCCGTGTTAAATAAAATTTGGACACCGACAATGGGGTCCGACCCACATACCAACAAAACATAACCAAAACAATTTGTTTTATTATGAAAAATATGATAAAATAAGGCCTTATGAAGCGTATTATTCTATTTTGTTCGATTGTTTTGTTCTCGCAAATCGCGGCGGCCGACCAGATTATTCTGCCAGAACGAAACCCATTCACAGGAACATATCAAAACCAACTTGCATTCGGATTAGGTCAAGGTTTTGATACAGGCTGGCTATTACCGCCACCGGTGCGACCTGTGCCTTTTTATATCGGCACTTTTCAATATTCACAACCGACAACATTTTTCAGGGTTCCTGCGCGCCGTTCGATAAACATATCACAAACTGTTGGTTTTCATGAACGATATGGTTGGGATTGGCCAGCATATACCATACCAATGATTTATGTGACCGAAGATATCGCCCTGTTTCGCATAAAAAATGTTTACGGCGGCATGGGTGCTGGTGCTGGATTACAGGCCAAAGAAAACGAACGTTTGGGTGCTAAATTGCTTTTCCAATTCAAAGTATCATTGGGATACAATTTTAATAAAAAATGGGCGGGGGAATTTTTTATTCAACATTTTTCGAATGCTAACACGGCAGAAGAAAATCATTCCTATGCGTTTTACGGATTGGGATTCACATATAATTATTAAAAAACGATTACCAATTTATCGGCTCTTTGCCATGTTGAACCAGATATTCATTCGCGCGTGAAAAATGATGATTTCCAAAAAATCCACGATATGCAGAAAGCGGCGACGGATGCGCACTGCATAAAACCAGATTTTGATTTTTATCGACCATTTCTGCTTTCTTTTGCGCAAATGATCCCCATAACATATAAACGACATTTTTCTGGGTCTGCGCAACCGCACGTATTACAGCGTCTGTGAAAGTTTCCCAACCGTGTCCCGCATGTGATGCCGCCACATGCGCCCGCACAGTCAATGTCGCATTCAACAGCAAAACGCCCTGATTCGCCCATGCGGTTAAATCACCGTTTGTAATACTTTTGCGTCCCAAATCAGATTCGATTTCTTTGTATATATTTATCAATGACGGCGGTAAATCAACACCATTTTCAACCGAAAAGCACAAACCATGCGCCTGACCAGGTTCATGATACGGGTCTTGACCGATAATAACAACTTTGACTTGGTCCAGCGGACATAAATTAAAAGCATTAAAAATATTTTTTGGTGCCGGATATATTGTTTTACCAGACAAATATTCGCCGCGCACGAATTCGGTTAATTTTTTGAAATAGTCTTTTTCAAATTCGTCCGCCAAAACAGACTTCCAAGAATCTTCTATTTTCACATTCATTTTTTTAACTCTTTGATTAAACCGTTTTGTGCGCCTTTCCATAAAACAACATCAATATATCCACGCGGCAAATTTGTTTCATGCACCAAATGTTCAAACATATCATCACAAACTTTCTTTATATCTTTGTTCAAATTCCCATTATCTATTTTTTGTGTTAATCCGCTATTTCCGCCGTATAGAACGCCCAGACGTTGAATCCAAATATCATATTTAACAACGTTCACACCTAAATTTCGTGCCAAATGATTCGCAGTAATTTTTCCAATATGTGGCAAAGTTTCCAGATATTTTATTTTATCGTTTTCATTTTCAATCGCATAAAAATCATCACAATATTGCTTTCGATTTGCCCAGACTTTTATAACAGAATTCATTTTATTTTTATTGTTAAAAATTTTCAACAAATCATCTAAACATGGGTTTTCGGGCATTTTTTGCACTATGACTTTATGGATTTTCTTTGCTGTTTTTTGTGAAAACCCCGCAACCAGAATCACATAAAAAACACAAAAAGCAAATTCATCAGGCGACAATTTTTTTGGGTGAGTTAAATTTTCTTTGATTTCATCAAAAGATTTATCATCTGCATCTAAACCAAATTCACGCAATTGCGATTCCAGATTAAAAAACCAAGATGTCGAAAATATATTATCCATGTGTTTTTTTGAAATTTGATATGGCCGTATAAAGAACAGCATTATCGACCGATTTATCAGATTCTATTAATTCGCGTTGAATTTTTTCTCTGGCTTTGTTCAGTGCATCTGCGGCCGCTTTGTCATCTATTTTTAATTGTTTTTTCAATTCATTATAGCGCGCAATTTTAATAGGATCTTTTGTAGGATTATGGTGATTATTCAATACTTCATATTCCAACTGGGTATATTCTTTCCACAATGGATCTATGTCTGGTGTCTTTCTATCGTCAGAGTTAAAAACGATTTCCCCAGATTCGTTTATTTCATAATCAGCCATAACCCCCTTCCTTTGGTTTATACGTCTTAAACGTCTAAATTCGCATTCAACGCATTTTCGACAATAAAATCACGACGTGGTTCGACAACATCACCCATCAGCATAGAAATAACTTCGTCTGCTTGGGACGCATCTGTGATTTTAACTTGGAAAAGCGAACGATGATTTGGGTCCATTGTCGTTTCCCATAATTGTTCCGCGTTCATTTCACCCAAACCTTTATAGCGTTGAATTTTCAAGCCGTTTTTCGCATATTCAAATGCAGTGTCTAATAATGCGAACGCACCCCAAATCTTTTGTGATTTGGATTTCACACGCAAAATTGTCGGCTTTGAAAACGTTTCAATCAATTCATCGCGGCCCGACATGCGTTGCCACGCGCGAATTTCAGGCGAATTAATTTTTTCACGACTTAAAACATGTGTTTCTGTCACAGAACGCAAAGTACGTGTGATTTTGATACCTTCGGCATCGCTTGAAATTTTCCATCCACGTTCAAATTCTAATTCTTCATTATCCAGCATGTTTTCAGCACGCGCAAAATTTTCAGCCGTTTCATTTTCGAAAACTCTGTTCAATGCCAACGCTTCGATAAAACGTAATGGCATAACATGATTCAGTGGTTGCAAATTATTTTTCATATCATCAACCAATTCCAACAGACGTTTCAAATCTGCACCTGACAATTGTTGACCATCACTTGTTTCAATAACACCATCAGTCGATAATTGATCCAACAAATAATCGTCCATTTCGCGTTCATTTTGGATATAAATCTGCTGTTTGCCGCGCGTCACGCCGTATAGCGGCGGTTTTGCCACATAAATATATCCGCGTTCAATTGCTTCTTTCATATGACGATAAAAGAACGTCATTAACAACGTTTGAATATGTTGTCCGTCCACATCAGCATCGGTCATAATGATAACTTTGTGATATCTGAATTTTTCAATATCAAAATCATCTTTGCCGATACCCGCACCCAATGTAGTAATCAAAGCACCAATTGTATCTGACCCCAACATTTTATCAAAACGCACACGTTCAACATTCAAAATCTTTCCACGCAAAGGCAAAATAGCCTGAGTCTTGCGGTCGCGCCCTTGTTTTGCCGTACCCCCAGCGGAATCACCTTCGACGATAAACAATTCGCATTTTGCCGGATCACGCTCCGAACAATTTGCCAATTTCCCAGGCAAACTGCCTAATTCTGGGCCGGCTTTTTTACGCGATAATTCGCGCGCTTTGCGGGCCGCTTCACGTGCAGTTGCCGCCTCAACAATTTTATCAATAATCATTTTGGCGATAACTGGGTTTTCTTCCAAATATTCATACAATAAATCGTTCACAGTATTTTCGACCAACGGACGAACCTCTGACGACACTAATTTATCTTTGGTCTGGGAACCGAATTTTGGATCTGGAATTTTCACACTGATAATGCTGGTTAAACCTTCGCGGAAATCTTCACCCGACAAATTAACATCTTTTTTCAGATTTTGTTCAGATATATATTTGTTCAGCGCACGCGTTAAACCGGCCCTGAATCCCGCCAAATGCGTTCCGCCATCACGGTTTGGAATATTGTTTGTAAAACACAGTGATGTTTCAGTATATGCTGTTGTCCATTGTAAAACGATTTCAATATAAGAATCGTCAATCGTTTTAATCATCTGGATTGGTTCCGCATTTAACAATTCTTTGGATTTATCAAGATATGTTGCAAATCCTTTTAATCCATCGGCAGAATGGAATTCGCGAACTACTTTCTCTGGGCCACGTAAATCTTCCAAAATGATACGAACATTCGCATTCAAATATGATTGTTCGCGCAACCAAACTTCCATCGTATCAAAATCGAATTTGGTTCCTGTAAAAGTATCAGGCGATGGCAAGAAAGTGACTTCGGTTCCGTGTTCGTGTGTCGTTTCATTTTTCGTTATAGATAAATCCATAGTCGGCACACCATCGGCAAATGTCATGCGCGCTTCGTTTTCGCCACGCCATACGCGCACTTCCAGCCAAGTGGACAAAGCATTCACAACCGACACACCAACCCCGTGCAGACCACCTGAAACCTTATACGCGCCATTTCCTTCGTTATCAAATTTACCACCGGCGTGCAATTCACACATAATCAATTCCAGCGCAGAGCGCCCTGTTTCGTGGTTTATATCAAATGGCATACCACGCCCATTATCGCGAATTGTCGCAGACCCGTCTGCATTCAACGAAACATACACAGTATCAGCATAACCCGCCATTGCTTCGTCAATAGAATTATTAACAACTTCATAAATCATATGGTGCAGACCGTCCCCACCTTCGCCGACGTCACCAATATACATCCCCGGTCTTTTTTTGACCGCTTCCAGACCTTTTAATACTTTAATTGAATCACCAGTATATTCATTATTTACCGCCATTTAAAAATCCTTTCTTTTTGCTATGCAAAACATAGCAATTTATGTTATAATTATCAAGAAAAATAAGAAAAAAACACATAAAAAGGAAAAATAGATGAAATTCAAATTATTATATTTTGGCGACATTTTAACAAATCCGAAAAAACGCGCCCAACATATCGCGGATATTCGCATGCAATTTCATCCGCAATTAAAGCGTCTGGTTGATTTTAAGCCATGGAACCATTTATCACAATTTATGTTACCAGATGCCACAAAAAGCCCGATTATAACCAAACATATCGGCGGAATAGATTGGAATCCTATTATTTCTCCGAATTTGAAAATGATTGCCGAACTAGACATATTGTTAATGCACCCTGAAATCGTGGGTATGCCACATTCAGACATTGATAATCGCGTAAAAACAATTCTGGACGGATTGCGTTGCCCACAAAACGAACACGAAATCGGCCAAAACACACCACGCGATATCGGACCAATTTATACATTGTTAGACGACGACCATCTGGTTACAAAATTGACCGTTAACACCAGTCACCTTTTGTCCCCAGACATCATACCAAACAATGCGCCAATGACGCCTGATTCTGTATTTATGTTAATAGACGTCAATGTTCGTGTCACCGAAGGAACGGTCGAAAACCTGCCATTTTTGGCATAAAAATAAATACAAAACAAAAAGGCGTCGTAAAACGACGCCTTTTAATATTATACAAAAAATTACATTAAAACATTTGTTATCTGTTCTTGCATCGCGAATGTCCCCAATACAACCCAACCCATAACACCAGATACCAACGCCATACCGGCCGCATTCATCGTACTGGACAGCGATTCCATATGTCGCACAGAATCTTCCATATATTGGTCTGCAATCTGATTAATATTCTTTGCAAAATCGTTCATATCAGAATAAATCATCAAATCGCCGATAATTTCTGCACTGGGGAAATTTCTACCCGTAGATGCCAATGCCGCACCTAAATTTTCACCATTTGAAATGTATTTTAATGTTTCGTCTAATATAGAAGCCAAATACCGATTAGAATTATCAGCCAACACACGCATCGCATCTGGCACAGAAACGTCCGCAGACACCATTGCCGCCAAAGACATCATCCAACTGACCGATATTTGCAGTTTATATATATTCCATGGTGGATATTTATCAAACACCGCACGTAATTTCCCAGTCCAGGTAGACAAAGATATCCAAATCAAAACAATTGCTATACCAAAACCTATACAGAACGGATATAGATATTCATTCGCAAAATCAGATGCCCAAATCAAAGATTTTGCCGTCCCACGCCATACGATATCATTGCCCGCGGCCTCTGTTAATGGTGGCACCAAATATACACCCACCATAACGATAATACCAATGGTCAAAGCAAACAAAAACAAAGGGTAAGCCAACGCAGATGTCATCGCGCGTTTAATACGACTGACCCCGTTCACAACACGCGAAACATTTTCCAACGACACAACCAAACTGGACATATTCCCAGACATTAATAACAAAGTTTCTTCACTTGGCACCCAACCACGCGTCGCTTCGGAAAAAGTCATTCCCTGTTCCATATTTTTCTGGATTTCGCGCATAGCGATTGCGAATGCTTCATCTGGTTTTTTGCCGTTTTGGGATTCTATCATTTCGACACGATGCAACGCATCCATCAACGTAAAATTATTACGCAACAGCGACGCAATTTTAGCGCTTATCGCCATACGTTTTTGCGTATCGAATTTGAAACTAAATTTTGCCCATAAATAATCTAGTTTTGTCATGATTAATATACCCACGGTCTATCCAGCAAACCAACCCAACGTTCAACTTCATCGACACCAACAATACCCTTTAACATCAATTCTATGGCCGCCTCTTTTAACGTGCGCCCATCTAATCTTTCAAGCCAATATTTCAACGCAGATTCTGTTTCACCGGCCAATGCATATCGTAAAAATTCACTATCCGTAACAATGATTTCACCGGCTTTGATACGTCCAATTGTTCCTGCACCTTTACAGTTTTCGCATCCAGCACCACGAACAAAAACTTGTTGTAATCCTAAATCACCGAACGCTTCGCGGACACGTTGATATGACGGCAAATCAGGTTTATCAATTATACGTTCGCGGCAATATGGACATAATCTTTTGAACAAACGCATTGATACCAATCCACGCATCATGGTTTCGTCTTTTAACTTAAACGCTTCGACACCCATATCTAATAAACGAGTCAACGCACCCATCGCAGAGTTCGCGTGCAACGTCGTCCACACATTATGTCCTGACAACGCGCCTTTGACCGTCAATTGCGCCGCAGACAACGTACGAACCTCACCGACCATCAATGTATCAGGGTCGCTTCGCAAAGATGCCGCCAACGCTTCTGTGAATTTTTCATCACGTTGTTCTTCGTTCGTAGCGTTAACCACCGGCATCTGGTGCGCACCAAAAATCTTCTGTTCCGCAGGATCTTCCACCGTAATCAGGTTGATTTCATATCTGTGTTCTTTCAACATCAGCGCCATATTATGCACCAATGTCGTAGATTTACCAGATGACGTAGGCCCCGCCACCACAACCAACCCAGTTGGTGCCGAACGCAAACGCATCAATAATTTTTGTTCATAATCATTAAATTCTTGTTCTGTCTTGATACCTTCACTTGGGTTATCAT
>CAMZDE010000031.1 GCA_947305255.1 uncultured Alphaproteobacteria bacterium | reverse complement strand
AATCTGCATCTAATCCTTAGGAGGGATTTGTTCTATCCAATTGAACTATGGGGACAAATCTGGCCAGATTTTACATCAATAAAAAAATAAATCAAAATAATTTCGCGAAAACACCGAAAAAAATCACATTTTTGAAAAAGTCAAGTGAAAAAATTCATATTTTTTTGCTTGCATAAGAAAAAAAACATAAAAAATATGATAAAATGAAAGCAAAGTACTTGGCTTAGGGACGGCTATACTACTATGAGAGAGAAAACTATGAAAAAATTATTAGGCGTTTCAATCGCAGCTATGTTGGCCGTCTCACCAATGATGGCGCGTGCTGAAGGCGAGCCGACACAGCAAGCGGATGAAATTTCGTCTGTGAGCGATAGCGCGGTTAACAGCATCGCAACCACATCTTATGTTGCTGGTGCATATAACGCAATTGCAACAGAACACAACAAAGTTGTTGCAGACTTGACCGTTCCAGCATTGCAGGAAGGCAACTATGAAGCAATTAAAGCGGGCGACAGTGTTAAAGATAACTTGGTAGCATTGGATACTGCAATTGCGAATTTGGATTCTGAAGCGGGTAGCACATACCAAACGATAACAGATTCTACTGTTAGCTCAGGTATGGCGGCAAATGACGCAAATGGCAACCATATTACAAGTGGGAACTTGGTTGGCGCAAACTTGGAAAGCTTGAATACCGCAGTTAAAGCGAATGATGCATCTATCGCGCTTTTAAATAATGCTGATGATACAGTATCTGGTTCAGTGAAAAATTCCATTAAAACATTGGCAAAGAATGCGAACTTTGATGGAACAGGTACTGCCAATTTGACAAATGCGACCAGCATTGATGGTGCTATCAAAACGTTAGATACCGATATGGGTGCTACTGCGAACTTGAAAAAGAATACAAGCGGCACTGATTTTGTAGATGGCAACGTATTGTACAATCACAATGGTACGTTGGTACAAGCTGTTCAGAAAATCGCTGCAGCTGTTGATACTGCTAATAGCGGCAATTCTACTAAAAACACCGTTCAAAACAATGGTAACTACATTACCGCTGGTGATGGTGTTGCCAGCAACTTGGTTGCATTGGATACAGCTGCAAAAGCAAACTCCACTGCCATTAACCAAATATTGGCTACTAATATTCCTGTATATACTACATGGAATAATTCGACACCAACGAACGTGTCTATCAGCAACCTGCAAGGTGGAACCGCTGCTGGCGCACCGAACGTTCACTAATAATCGAACAGGTTATGATTGTGGGCCCGGGGATTTTCCCCGGGCTTTTTATTTTCGGGTTGCAATTTGATTCTGGGCCGATATAATTATGTCAACCAAAGGGGATTTTTTATGGCAACCGTTACTCGTATTGATTTGGCTAATTCTTTGCGCAACCGTTTCGGGTTGACGACGACTGATTCTTATAAAATGGTCGATATTATCTTTGACGAAATTGGGCAATCTTTGATTAACGGCGAAGAAGTTAAAATCTCTGGATTCGGGACTTTCAAAATTTTATCAAAATCTGCGCGTATCGGGCGTAATCCAAAGACTGGGATTCCGGCGGTTATTTCTGCGCGCCGCGTCGCCAGTTTCCGCCCATCAACCGAATTCCGTAAAATCGTTTCTGGGAAATAGTTGTATTATCATAATAGCATTGTCATTGCGAGGAATGTTTTCTCACAAAAGCGATAGCGTTGTGAAAAACACTCCTCGGAATGACATAGTCCTTTTTTTGTGGTTTGTTCCCCAGATTGTGTTTTATCGTTGCAACAGCCTTCCTTGTTCTTTACATTACCACAAATTCACACGCTTTTCAGGTGCGACGTACATCGGGTCGCTTTCTTTGATTCCGAATGCATCGTACCACGCGTTAACATGCGGTAAAATGCCGTTCACGCGCCAACGTCCCAATGAATGTTCGTTGGTTTTGGTCTGACTTAACAATGCTTCGGGTGTGATATTATTAACCTCTGTCATGGCAAATGCGATGAAAAACCGCTGGTCAGGGGTGAAACCCAATGCATCTTCGGACGGTTGACCAAAATTTTTATATGCAGTATATGCGATTGTCAATCCACCATAATCTGCCAAATTTTCACCCAATGTGAATTTACCGTTCGCATGTGTATCAGGCGCAACGATTATATTATCAAAGAATTTGACCATCACGTCGGCGTGTTCTGTAAAGCGCGCCGCATCCATATCGTCCCACCATTCAACCATATTGCCGTGCGCGTCGTAATGGCGCCCCTGATCATCAAAGCCATGTGTTATTTCATGTCCGATAATTGCACCGATTGCACCATAGTTAAATGCATCGTCTGCTTTCATATCAAAAAATGGGTATTGCAAAATGCCGGCTGGAAAGCAAATTTCGTTTGTTGACGGATCATAGTACGCGTTGACTTCGTGGGCATTCATAAACCACACGTTCGGGTCACGTTCTTTGCCGATTTTATCCAACCAGAATTTATCTTCGAATGCGGCAGCGCGCATCATGTTTGCCAACAAAGAATCTTCGGCGATTTTTAAGGCTGCATAATTGCGCCATTGGTCAGGATACCCGATTTTCGCCCGAAAAGTGCGCAATTTCCGTAATGCTTGGCGGCGCGTGTCGTCACTCATCCAATCCAGATTTTTGATACGGATTTCCAAAGCACGCAACAAATTTTTTACCATTTTTTCAATGCGGTTTTTCGCAGTCGCTGAAAAAAATGTGTTGACGTATAAAAACCCAGTCGCTTCGCCCATCGCATCGTCAACCAAACCAACTGCAAATTTCCAACGTGGCTTTGGCTCTTTTTGACCGGCAATTGTGCGATTATAAAAATCAAACGCGATATCGAATGTTTTTTCGTCTAATAATTTTGACGCCATATTTATCATGCGCAATTTCAGATACTGTTTAATCGTGTCCATGTCAGTATCATTCATTATCGCAATCGATTCTTTAATCGGTTCAATTTGCATAATGTTCACGTATTCAGGCTTTGCCCCGCGCGATTTGAAATATAAATTCCAATCAAAATTCGGTAAATCTGCGATTAATTCATCAACTGATTTTTTATGATAATTTAATAATGGGTCGCGCAATTTTTCTTTTTCAAAAAAAGATTTTGCCATGCGTTCTTCCATCGCGTAAATTTTTTCAACGTCCAAATTTAATCCAAAATTTTCAGACTGTTTCGCGATGTATTCTTTGTATTTTTTGCGAATTTCTACTGATTTTTTATCTTTGTCAAAATAATAATCACGATCCAGACCAATTCCGCCCTGACCAATTATAAAAATATAATGGTCGCTGTCTTTGTCGTCTAATAAAACACCGTCACCCCAAAACGCGTTTATATATTTTTGATTTTTCGCGATGTATTTCGTCAAATCTGCAACAGTTTCTATCTTGTTGATTGCATCAAAAATCGGTTTCATAGGCGCAGTTTTTTCCGCATTCAATTTTTCTGTATCCATCGCAATTTTATAAAGAGTACCGACTTTGCCGCGGTCTTCTTCTAATAATTCACGAACCAATTCTGTATTTTTTTTGGCAATCGTTTCAAAAGAACCATATCGAACGTAATCCGCAGGTAATGGATTATTACGCCGCCAACCCGCCGTCGCAAAATCATAAAAGTCTGTCCCAGGGTTCACATTCAAATCCATGTTTTCTGTGTTAATTCCAACCTGCATTGTTTTCTCCTTTGTCATAAAAAGCGCGGTAATTGTAGCTATGATTACAGCACAAAGTCCGATTATGTTCAAAATTTTGTTTTTCATTTTATCAATTCCAACATTATGTTATCAAGAAATAAAATTCCACGTGGCGTAGCATACAAATTTTTTCCATTCGTTGCAACTAAATCATCATGGCGCGCAACCCAATCAAAATTTATCAAAGGTTTAACATCGTCACTTAACCAAACACCGGTCATCGTGCGCATACCTGTTATGATTTTTTCAATTGCACGGGTTTTTGTGCTGATTTTTTCAAGGCGTTCATAATTGCCCATTTCATCATACCATTCACCATTAATATATGGACGCCCCGCCGCAGCGCGCCCAATTCCAATATATGCGTCACCCGCCCAAATATTTTGATTGTGACGACATTCATTATGGGGGGACGCATAATTTGAAACCTCATATCGTGGCAAATCCAGATTTTCCCCAATCGCAACATACATTTGTGCCATAGTTTCATTATCTGGCATTTTCAGATTCATTTTACCGAACGGTGTATTTTTTTCAATCGTCAATTCATACATTGACACATGTGTCAGATGCAATTTATTTATTTGTTCACATAAAATTTTGACCGACTTTTCATTATGTTCAGGCAAACCATATATAAAATCAGCCGAAACACGAATGCCCAATTTTTGCCCAGATTCTAATAATTTCAAGGATTGCGCGACATTGTGTTTACGCCCCAGAAATATTAATTCATCATCATTTAATGATTGGACCCCCACAGAAAGCCGATTAACCCCATTTGAAACAAAACTTCGTAATTTATTTTCGTCTAATGTCCCAGGGTTTGATTCCAAAGTTATCTCACAATCTTTGGACACATCAAAATTTGCGTGAATGCAATTCATTATCTGTTCAAAAAATTCCACCGGCATCAAAGACGGCGTGCCGCCACCAAAAAACACCGTTGGAACCATGACACGGCCAACTTTATCAGACCAAAATTTGATTTCCCCGCATATATCATCGGCGTATTTTTTCCAATCTGGATTAGTGCATGCGGTCGAAAAGAACGCACAATATTTGCATTTTGACATACAAAAAGGGACATGAATGTAAAGATTATGCGGAATATTCATGTCTTGTATAATAAATCACAAAAAATTAAAATCAATATAAACAAACGCTTTTTTTGAATCTTGATTTGTGATATAATGTGTCATAGAAAGGAAGAAATGAAAACAAGATTTTGGTCTGTTTTATGCGGATTTATCGCCCCTTTGGCGTGTTTTGCGTCTAACGAAGGGGTGCCGTCGTATTATCAAAATAATACGATGACGACTGCAAATCGTGCAGCGTATAGGAATTATCAAAACCAAGGATACACCCGTTATGTTGGTAATACTGGGAAAAAACAGATATTATCATCACAAACTTATTCTTATCAGGTACCGGTTGCACGTCCGGTTCAACAAATTCCTGCAACCATGACGAAAAACGGTATTGCCGGCATGAATGATGATGCCAAAACAACTATTTATGCAGGATATTCGCGGCGTTTTGCTGATTTTGAATTCACGACTGGCGTAAATTCAGTGCTGGAATGGGACGACATGTGGTTCAACGAAATAAACGTTGGCGCACGTCACATATTTGATGTACGCGGTTTTGAATTGGTGGCGTATGGCGATTATAGACGCGGCGAAATGTCTGGTGGTGGATTGTCTATGGATTACGATTTGGAACCATACGATTATGCATACCCATTAGACGGCATATTTACTGTATCGGTTGGTTCGCAATCTGGTGAAACAAACCGGTTAAAATTGGGTATCGGCGCGCATCATATCTGGAATATCAGCGGATGGAAACTGACGCCTCATATTGGGTATGAAGTGTTCAAACACAACCTGAAAATGAGTGATCATGTCTATCCGAATCCGGGGGTATACCTGCCGTTGATGACCAACACAAATTCGTACGTTTTCGGCGATTTAGAAGGTAATTATTACGCAATTCCGCAAAACGTAGTTGTCGGCGACGATGAAGGTTTATATCAAATCTGTATGGGCCCCGAAGATATTAAACTGGTCCAAGCGTCCACTGCCGAAGGTGGATTGGGAACAGTGTTGGCGATGATGGATTATTCTTCTGATTTGGGAACAGTTCCATGGGGTGTAGAGGCCGGCGAATGCGTTGTAATTGGTGGCGACGGCGTTATCAAAGTTGGTGGAACAACACATATTTATAATACGACATGGTCTGGATTTTATCTGGGATTAGAAGTAGAAAAACAAATGACTTTGGCCGATAGTTTGCGTTTCTATGTCCAAGTCAGCATGCCAAAATATTCATCCGAAGGAATTTGGCCAAACCGTGACGATTGGCAACAAAGCCCCAGTTTCATTGACAAAGGCACCAACGGTGCAATCGCGTATAGTGCAGAAATGGAATACAATTATAAGGTGTCTGATAGAATGGCTGTGTCGTTAAAGGCAGACATGGATTATTTCCATATTGGAAAAATCCCAGGCGAATTGTACGTCGCTGAAACCAGTTATTTTGTCGAAGACCAAGATAACCCTGGAAATTACATAATTGTAACCGAAGATCCATATACCGAATACGTTTCTGAATCTTTGAAAGAGGCAACATGGCGTTCGTTCGGTTTGCATCTGGGGTTGAAATATTCTTTCTAATAAGAAATATGGCGATTTATCAATGAAAACGACTGGTATATTTGCTCAGATTTTTTTGTTGTGCAATTTGGCGATATTTTCTGCGCATGCGGACACTGGTGCGTTTGATTTGGATCGCTGGGATTTCGTGTTAAATGACATTCGAACCAAAGCCGCCGCACAAAATATTAGCCAATCGGTTATTGATGAAACATTAAAACGACCAGTATTTATCCCAGGGATTGTGAAATCTGATAAAAACCAGAAAGAATTTACATTAACATTAAACGAATATCTATCGCGCACAGTCAACAATGACAGAATTGCCATGGGCAAACAAAAAAAATCACAATATCCAACATTGTTAAATCAAGTAGAAACTAAATTCGGTGTGCCGCGCAACGTGATTTTGGCGTTTTGGGGAATGGAATCAAACTATGGCAAAGTAAAATCCAGATATCAATTGACTGATTCTTTCATCACTTTGATTTATGACGGTCGCAGAAGCGAATTTTTTTCAAAACAATTATTGTCTTTGATGAAAACCGCAGATAAAAATAAATTGCACATAACCGATATTCACGGCAGTTGGGCCGGTGCAATGGGACATTTCCAATTTATCCCGACGACATTGGCACAATATGGCGTTGACGGGAACCAAGACGGCCGTATCGATATTATAAACAGTATTGGCGACGCGATGCATAGCGCGGGCAATTACTTGAATAAATTGGGGTGGAATAAAAACGAAAAAATTGTGCGACGCGTTGTGTTGCCTGCGGATTTCGATAGGGCTATGTTAAACGGCGACGTCAAAAAGACTTTGATTGAATGGACGGATTTAGGCGTCACAAATCCCGACGGTTCACCGATACCACAATCGGAAATGGTGGCGGGTTTGGTTGCCGATACAAAATCAATTGCGAAACGCGATTTGTTTGAAACACCGATTACAGAAGATTCAGACATTGAAATTGCGCCGCAACCCGTGATAGAGGCATATTTAACCTATCCTAATTTTTATCGCATAAAAAAATGGAACAATTCATCATGGTACGCAATCGCGATTGCCGAATTAGCCGATAAATTGAAGTAAAATTTTTTATTGTCTTTACCCAAAAATTTATGATATAATATCTCTCGTCAGCGGGAGTTCTGCTGATGGGGTATAGCAACCCGATTTTAGCTTCGTCTTGTTGATGGACGTAAAATACTCCAACACTTTACGGTTGGAGGGCACGCGAATAATATCTTTTGATAAAATAAGCGGCACAATTTTAAGCTAAAAGTTGTTGCTAGCCTCCAACCACCTGAATTTTATTCTGGTGGTTATTTGTTGTTAAAACAAAGGAGAGGAAACTATGAGAACAACGAAACCACTATTAACACTTGCAATCATGCTTGCATTGCCGTTAACCGCAATAGCAGCAGATTTTTCAGATTATACATTCAGCCCTGTTGCGGCCCCCGTTAGAGTTCAAAAAAACGGGACTATTGTTAGATCACAATACAGCGGACCATATATGACAGCGACAATAAATAGCGACGACGGTGAACATATTGCATCTACTGCATATGTTAAGGGTGCATATAACGACATGATTGCAGCAACAAATAGTTTAGAGATAGTAAAACAAGACGCGTTGTATAATGGTATTCTCGATGACTACATGAGTGAAGACGTTTGGGATTCTGATGAATTTTTAAACATTTATACCAACACCACAGGATACGAAGAAACAGAAGACTCAAAAGAACTTCATCTTATATCTGCAAAGGCTGTAATGGTTGGTTTAGACTCTGTAAAAAACAATATGAACAACAAACGCGTTGAAATATACACAACGTGGGATGATGACACCGCCAAACAACAGGTTGCATTTGTGACCGCACAATAGCAATAAACAAACCACAAAAAAGGGCTATGTCATTCCGAGGAGTGTTTTCTCACAAAAGCGATAGCGTTGTGAAAAACACGACTGTGGGAATCCAGTCAAATTAAAACATCGGCGAAGCCGACAAATTGTTAAACAAAAAACAAGAACGGTGCGTTGCACCGACATAAAGATATACTGGATTGCCACGAGTATTCAACAACCCGTCTCCGCAGTAGCGTAGCCGCGGCTTTGCGAAAAGCAAAGACGGGTTGGTTGAATACTCTCGCAATGACAATACCCTTTTTTGGGGTGTAATAACAAAAAAGACATACCCCCTTCGTCGCTACGCGACACTTCGGTAGCGGGGCAGAAGTATTTCCACCAAATGCGCAAAAAATAAATTGCTTATGTTCTTTTTCTCTGGTACTATTTCCCTATGTTGTTACAAAAGGAAATAGATTATGGCTATTAAGGTTCGTGATTACGAGGTTCGTTTAACCAGAAACAAAGAAGAACGCAAACAGGTTCGCCAATTGCGATATGAAGTCTTTTGTTTGGAAGAAAACGCATCCGCAACCGAAGAACAAAAAAGTTTGGGCGAAGAATACGATTCTTATGATACTTATGCTGATTATATGGCGGTGTTCCACGAAAATAAAATTGTTGGAACCTATCGTATTATCGACCGCGATGCTGCTGAAAAGATGGGCGGTTTTTATACTGAACGCGAATTTAATTTATCAAAAATAAAAAAAGTAAAGGGCAATATCGCTGAAATGTCGCGCGCTTGTGTCAAACAAGAATACCGCGATAACGGTTTGGTTATGCGCTTGCTTTGGGCGGGGTTGTGCGAATACGTGGTAAAGCGTAAGGTTTCTATTTTATTCGGCGTGCCGTCGTTCGTTGGAACAAATCCTGCCGCGTCGGCTCAGGCATTGTCGTATTTATATTATAACTGTTTGTCGCCGTCGCATTTACGTGCAACCGTGTTGAAAGAAAACTTAGACGCCGGTGTGAACCCCGGTATGACACAAATGAACATTTTACCGCGCGCCTTTATTGACGAAGCGGAAGCGCGCAAACAAATGACACCTCTGATTAAAGGCTATTTGCGCCTTGGGGCGACGTTTGGTCGTGGTGTATTTATTGACAAAGGTTTCGGCACATACGATGTATTTGTTTTGGTGCAAACTAAAAACATTGATAAAACATATCAAAAACATTTCACCGGTTCTGAAAATGCTTTCGATGATTTAGATGTTAAAATGGGCCCATTGTCAATGCTGGGGAAAATAGCCATGTCACCGTTCACCGGTACCGCCAAGGTAATACGTGCGTTTGCTGAATTATTTATGCGCGAAGATGCGGCCGATGTCGAATACATTGACAAAGATGATGAAGAATCAAACCAAGACAAAGAATAAAAATGAAAATTCGCAAACAAAATATTTTTAATACTGTCTGGGCATGGATTTGGTTTATGCTCGCGTGGGCATTGGTCGGATTTCATGCGGTGGTTTTGTGCTTTATACCGCGCGGTCGGGTGTCTGTAAAATATATGCGATTTTTCATGTGCCAATTTAATTTTATAACTGGCGTTAAATTCAAGGTCAATGGAAAACTATCAACAAAACGGCCCCTGCTCTGCGTTTGCAATCATATATCTATATTTGAATTGGCCACGATGCCGGTGGCGTTTGGTGGCTCTTTCTTTGGCAAGAAAGAAATTTCCACGTGGCCGTTGGTTGGTTGGATTGCAAAAAAATTCGGTGTTATATTTATCGATCGTCGTCCGTCACATGCGATGGATGCGCTGAATGCTGTGAAAAACGAATTAGACCGTGTTGATTATCCTATGTTCATTTTTCCAGAAGGAACATCTACAAATGGTGCATATGTAAAACAATTCAAAAGTTCATTATTTGATGTTATTGAAAAAACTGGCGTGACAGTGCAACCTGTGGTTATTCATTATCGTTTGCGCGACGGAACAAGAATCAGCGACCAAGATTTGGCAAATCATTTCGCATATTTCGATAATGCAAAAATGGATTGTGGCCCGTTCTGCAAAGTTGAGCGCAGCGCGTTTATGCAGGTTTTTCACGTTATGATGTTGGGTGGTTTCTTGGTTGAAATTGATGTATTGCCCGTTCCCGATTTATTGGGCATGGACAGAAAACAAATTGCAGATAAACTGCACGAAATAATTTCAAAAGAATATATGAAAAATAAATAATTATAAAAACGAAGAGTGATTAAAAATGA
>CAMZDE010000030.1 GCA_947305255.1 uncultured Alphaproteobacteria bacterium | reverse complement strand
TGACGGTAAAAAAACAAATCGTCTTGAATTTTCTTATGTTTGGAAATGGCCAAACCCAGACACTGTTAACAAACCGTCTGCGCCATCTATACAAACACTTGTTGTTCAAGAAGTGAACGCACCAGAAGTTTTAGATATAAATACTAAATATTTTGAAGCAAACAAATTCGACTATGTTTTGTCAGATAAATGGTATAAATAGAGAAGACATGATGAATACAAAAGGTTTTAATTTTCAACGTGGCGGTATGTTATTGGAACTGATGTTGTCGGTAGCATTGGCGGCGATAATAATTCCGTTTGTGTTCAGATATCAAAAAAATACTATCGAACGTGCACGTAATATCGCGATAGTTAAACAGATGGAAACAGTGCAGAGCGCACTGGAACGTTGCATTTTCGAAAACAGGGAAGTTTTATTACGCCAAGGTGTCAGTGTTTTTTCCGAAAATAATACCGATCCAGATGTCATAGATTGTTTAATATTATCTAATTATGATGACGAAAATCCACGTGGTTTAATCAATTATGGTTTAACGGTTGAATTTGCGAACGATTTTAAAAATGATTATAAATTGCGTATATTAAAGTCTGCGGATAATACTGATCAACCTGTATTGCAGGGCGTTGTTCTTTTGAATAACCAAAATATAAATGCGTTGCGTACACGTGAAATTGTCAGATTAGGTGGCGGTAAAGTCGGATTTTTAGATGGTGATAATGTCCAAGGTGGCTATAATTCTTTCCAAACACTAAAAACAGAGTTCAGTTTTAACAATATTGACGAAGGTATCATTCAAACAACCGATACTATGCGCGGATATTCAAAATATTTGTGGCGTCTGCCGTCGGGCAGTGAAGATGATGCCACGATGTTGTCCTGGTTAAATCTTGATGGACATGATATTGATAATGTAAATGATTTGCGTGCGTATAATGCTGGGTTTTCTATGGATTTAACAATTCATGGTAATGGTTCTGATAATCTGGGAAACATAATCGCATCAAATACATATTTTACGAAACCAACTACTATCAAATCAGATTGCATGGGTGACAAAGCGATTGTACGTGGGTATTTAACAATCAATTCAGGTGGAACATTAAACGTCACAGAAAAATTAACAGCGCGCGGTATTGGAAAATTCAGCGATTGTGTTACACCGAACCTAACATCGTATGAAATGACATTAACCAAGTTTTCTATTGATTCAAAATATTTAATTGTGGGCAGACGTATGGTTATTCCTGAAACTGTTTCTGGTACAATAACTGTTGGCGATGGACGTGTAATTACGCCACGTTTGGTGATTTCCAAAAGAATTACCAGTCCAGACAGAAAGTTTTATTGGGAAGTTGATGGTAAAAGTAAAAACGAAGCGAATTTTTACGATATCACATTAACAGGTATGGGGTATGAAAAATCCGGACTGTTATCTATGTTGGATTATTTTGTTAAAAATGACGAAAATTCTTTTAACGGTTCCAGTGGCGGCGATTTTGCTAATAGTAAATTTCATTTGTTTTCGCGTGATTTTTTTTGGAACACAACAAAAAATGTCTTGAAAGTAGAAAATGTTTCACAATCTTTGACTGAATTACATAGCGCACAAACATTGATTAACAGAAAATATCATTTAATAGAAGCATGCAGTTACGGAAAATACAAAGACGACACATTTTTTAAACAATTTTGCGCGCTAAACGGGGTAAGTTATGTATGCGAAAGTTATGAATCAGACGGTATTCATTGCAGCAATTCAAACAGTGGAAAACTGGAACAATATATCAATGTTATAACGGGTTGTCATGCGCTTTATCCAGACGAAGGCAAAGGTTCATCTGGGTACGATATATACGATGACCAAAGCGTTATTCCAAATCCGCCACCAGTCGTTGAATCTTTCGCGCTTTGTTTGTCCTGTACGGGGTTTGTTGGAAAACAAAACGGTTTGGATTATGTAAACGCATGTGTGTCATGTTCCAAAGATAAAAGCATTCACACGGGTTCTGCATTGCAATCGTGTATTGATGATTATATCGCGCATCCAAAATAATTGCTTTTTATATAATTTATGCTATAACAAATTTTATACAAGACATGGGTGTAATATGAAAACAACGTGTGATTTTTGTAAGACGGAATATAGTTTGGATCGCATGCCGAATGTGCCTGTGAAATGCGCTGTGTGTGGTCACGTTTGGACGCCACGTCGGTCGTTGCGGCAAAATTCTGTTTTGAAATTTATCGCGGCATTGACTGCATTTGCTGCGGCGTGTATTTTTTCTTTTGTTGTAATTGTTGGTTTTCAAAACGATAAATCGCGACAAAAACCTTTGGTTGCATCTATTAACGAAAAAGATGTTCATGTCATTGTTGATGAAAAAGGAAATAACCGAATTTTTGTTTCGGGGAATATTACGAATAACACTGATGATATTTATGGTTTGCCAAATATAATAATCATATCACACGATGCGTCTGGTAATGTTTTGTCGCGCCAAACTTTTATACCCCCCGTCACATTATTGGATTCAAGAACCACGGTGACATTTAATCATGTCTTAACGGTTGACCCGACGAACGTAAAACGTATATCGGTTGAATTAAAGGAAATAAAATGAAAATAATATCGTCTTTTTTTGCATTATGTTTTGTGTGTTTGAACGCTTTTGCGACAGATTCCCCGCAAACGCCACCAACACCGGCACCGGTTCCAACACCAACACCTGTTTCACGGGTCAGTATTTTTTCAACAACTGTTGATTGGGAAGGTGTCACCGGTTTGTCTCTGCATCAATATACGGGTAAAATCAAAGGTGTTGATCGTGATTTAGTAAAACAAGGATTGGTGTTGTATTATTTGGACGCGTTCCCATGCTATGGCGAAGCCAGCAACGTTCGTGTTTGGTTGTCACCAAATGGCAAACCAGATCATGATTTGCGGTTGGTGTGTATTTATAAACCAGATAGCGTGTCTTTTGCATGGCGTAACGCTACCGAAGATGCCTTAGAGGCGCGCACAACCGGAATAATAACATGCCCGATAGAAGGCGATCGCAATTTTACTATTGATATTTCAAAATGCCAACGTGGCCCAGATTGGAAAGATAAAAAATAAACATGTCAGAATTTCAAACTTTCATTGTTGATAATGATAACGCGGGCCAACGTGTTGATAAATTTTTGTCGGCAAAAATGCCGGATTTTTCGCGCAGTGAAATTCAAAAGTTTTCTATAAAACGTGCAAATGGTACGCCTGTTAAATTGGCTGAAAAAACCAAGGTTGGCGACGAATTCATAGTTGAAATATCAGAGAAAAAATCAGACGTCGCATACGACAATATTTCAAACGATTTTGATTTAGATATTTTGTACGAAGACGATGATATAATCGTGATAAACAAACCGCGCGGCGTTGTTATGTACCCCAGTGCGGGTAACAAGACAGGAACATTGGTTCAAAATTTATTATCGCATACGCATTTGTCTGCGCTGGGTGGGGTGACGCGTCCAGGGGTTGTTCATCGTCTTGATAAAAATACCAGTGGTGTTATGGTTTTTGCCAAAAGCGATGCAGCCTATCGTGGTCTGGTCAAGATTTTTTCGGCACACGATTTAACGCGAAAATATGTTGCCTTTGTTTGGGGTGTTCCGACGTGGGGTGGGGCAGATATTACGGGAAATATCGCACGTTCTTCGCGTAATCGTCAAAAGATGTCTATGGTGAAATCGGGTGGCAAACCGGCGCATACGATTGTGAATGTTGCGGACGTTTGGAATAAAACTGGTATTTCAATGTTTCGTTGCACGTTAATGACGGGTCGCACACATCAAATCAGGGTTCATTTGTCAGCGCATGGTTTTCCGGTTGTTTGTGATGACCTTTATGGTCGTGAAAAATCGCATATTGGTTCTGTAAAAAATCCGGATTTGTTGGATTTTCTGAAAAATCACGATGGCCAAATGTTGCATGCAGAAGTTCTCGAATTTATTCATCCTGTGACGGGCGAAAAAATGCATTTCAAAACGCGTTTGCCTGACGATATGATGGAATTAAAATATATTTTGGATAACGAATAATTTTTTATTGTAAAAACGTTATTTTTCGCTTTCATTATTTTTCAGACTATGATAAAATAAATATAAATAAAATGGAGAAAGGGGATGAAACATATCATCAAAACATTTGGTTTTATTTCGTTAATTGCGGCTGTGTCTGGCGCAAATGGGGCGGCTTCGCGGGTCAGTATGGTTCAAACTGCGGCGCGTCGGTTGCCTTCGGTGGCGGGTTGGATTGTGTCGAACGGAACGTCAACTGCGACAACCACTTCGTCCAGTGCATCAACATTCACTGATACTGAATGCATTGATGCGTACACTGGCTGCTTAAAGGGTGCGGATGTTTGCGGTCCAAATATGGAAGAATGTACAACAAACGTTTTGTTGCACGCGAAAATGCCAAATTGTTTAAGCACGCTTTATCAATGTTCGTCAAACGGTATTAATAGTTTGTTCGGAACATCGTCTGTGACGGCCCTTTCTAATGTTCAAACACAAAACAGTTATGGCGAAGTGACGCGCTATACATACCCCACAGACGGCAGTGTTTTGGGGCAAATGGTTATTGGTGCACATTTGTCGAATTTGTTGCCGACCGATCAATGTGTTAAAAAATACACAAATTGTTTGAAGCGCGATAATGTTTGTGGTGCTGATTTCGAATTATGCACAACGGATAGTGAATTTAAGAAACAATCGTTGAATTGTGCGTCAACATTGGCGCGTTGCCAAAGTGATGGTTTGATTGAATTGTTTGGCTCGACAAATACTTCGGTTTATATGGCGGGTTCCAGAATTCGTACTGCAATTGATGAAGGTGCGGCATTGGCGGCGGTGAATGCGGTTGCAACGTGTTACAAGGTTGCAGACCAGTGTATATTGGGTGCTTGTGCGGCTAACCCAACCAGATGTATTGTTGATTCTAGTGCCGTTTTGGCAGAAATTGGTGAAGCAATTGCCGACGGCAGTATTGTTCCTGCGGATAGATTGTCTTCGATTGCATCGACAATTACATCACGTGATATTGCGGGTTATTTGAAAAACGCTTGTTTGGATACAATTGGCGGAAATAAATATTGCTATGCTACGTTCTTGGGTAATGGCCAAATGCCAACAAATGCACAATTGCAAGACGAAGATAATCGTGCCGAAATCTTTGACGAAGCATACAGTGCACGTATGAACAATGCTATGAAACAAAAAATCCAAGATTTGTTGGATAAATTCGACAAACGTACCAAAAACAAATGTGTTGAAACTATCAAATCTTGCGCGATGCGTAACTGCGGCAGTGGTATTGGTTCCGTGTGTTATAGTCAGGTGTTCGGCAGCACCAGCACTGAAAAACATATAAATGGTGCCAACACATATGGTGAAATCCAATATGGTTGCGAAGCAATCACAAATACAGATGCAAATTGTCAATATGCGGCTGCATCGGTGAACAATAACACGTACACATATACATATACAGATAATAGTGTATTTACAACTTTGTTCCCTGAATATTCTGTTGGATTCACTGACCCAATCAGCGTTGTCGCGACATTGGATGCACTGCTTAGTTCTTCATACAACGACGCGGCAATCGCACAAATGAAAAAACAATGCCAAACGGTTGCGTTGGGTTGTGTTCGTTCTATGTGCGGCAAAGATTTTACAAATTGCTATCGTAATCGTACAGATATTATTTCTGGAACATACAACACAGACAGCGCGAAATTCAATCGCAGCATGAACAAAATGGGTGGTGTGTTGGATTACAACGTTGTTATCGGTCTGTGTTTGAATACTGTTAAATCTTCGTCAACATGCGAAGAACATTTGAAAATCGCGGCCGCAGAATGGTTGCATGACCAAGACACAACCAGTTGGAGCAACGGCAATTCGCAATATAGTTCTGTCCGCGAAGCGTGGCGCGATGCGAACACAACAGGTGTTGATTTGAATGCAGGCAAAAATGTTTTGATTGGTTGTGCAATCAGTGTTGAAGAAGCGCAAGCCAAAGAAGACTGTGTCGCATATGATCGTGCGGAACCTATTAACGGAAAATGCGATGGTGTGATGGACGAAGATGGTTGTATTTATTCTGAACCTGTGTACCAGAATCAGTCGGAATACACAATAACCAACGCGGCAAAATCTTTGTTCCAACAATTGTTGGTTGACGTTGAAACCGAAGCTCAGGCGAAATATAACGCAAAATTGACGGCGGAACAAAATATGTGCTATGCCAACAATAACGGTGGAATCAAGGGGACAACCGATAGCGGTTCAACATTCCAATGGGTAAAGTTGAAGACTGCTAAGATTCCAAAAAATTATGCGTCCAAAGGATTATTGGCGAAACAGTTCACAACATCTAATGATTTGTATGGTTCGTTCTGCCGCGCACGCATAACTGTTATGTCTGATGACAAAGATATCCAAGATAATTTGGGCGCTGATGCGGTTGCATACTTTGCGGTCGGTGATCCATTCACGTGTGGTTCATGGATAAGCCGTTCTACATTGGATAAAATCAGCAAAGTTGTTGGCGATCGTGCCCGCAAGAAGGCTGGTGAAGACTCTCGTAAAGACGAAGTTGAAAGACGTTGGTGGACAATCGGCAGCAGTGTTTTAGCGGGTCTGGGTACCTATGCCGGTGTGGATTCATTGCAAAGAAATGGTAAATCTTTGGGTGGTTTGTTGAACTCTGACAACAAATATGTCCAAACGGAAGACCAAAAAACTGCCGCGGCCAATTGTTCAAAAGAAGTGGACGCTGCATATAATATATGGTCGGAACATTTTGATGATGCCAATATTTCAACCAGAGCAGATTATTATAACCAAGCGGTTAATTATGCGAACCGTGCATTGCGTTATGCGCGCACCATAAACGGATTCAGCAGCGATAGCTCTGTTTCAAAGATATCGTTTGCGCGTGCTGATTATACCGATGGTGTCGCTGGTAAAAATACATATGGTTGGAATAAAACAAATCAAAAACTCATCCAAGATGGTGCAGATGCCTTGATTAAATCAACCAATCCAGTATGTAATGCAACCTGTCAAAGTTATTTGAATTTGGTGTTGAATGAATTAAAGAAATCTTTGCCAGATGAATATACGATAAACAATGTAAAGAGATATTATGATCTGGCAATAAACAATTGTGCGAATGGCGTTGAATCAACACGAAACGCTTGTTTGATGGTTGCTGGTGTTGGCGAATCAACATCTGTGACGTTCGATAATTTGGTTGACTCACAATTGGGTGTTGGTGCCAAAGATGCAAGATATACTTTCTATAACAAAGACTTTGATAATAATTTGAATGCGTTAAGAAAGTTCTGTGATAACAAACAAAATGCGAACGAAGGTTCCAGCAGATGGGGACGTTTCGGTGTTAATGCAGGCGCCGGTGTCGTTGCGGCAGGCTTAACCGCGTTGACTGTGTATAACATTGTCGATGACGCGCAAAAAGTGAAATATGAAAACGCTGAAAACGAAGCCATTGATGAATGGATGGAAGATGTCGGTTCTCATATCTCTTGCTATCTGGGTAGCGAAGAATTGGGTACATATGGCGACGTCATCAGCTTTGAATTGGATTAATCATTCAAAACTTACAAAACCAACAAAATCCCCCGCCTTATGCGGGGATTTTGTTGGTTTCCCCCAATGTGGGGGAATACCGCAATATTCCATCCCCATGCCGGTGGAGAACACGATAAAACTATTTGCCTTTGGCTATATTTATTTTTATAATCTCAAAAAAAGGATTGATGATGAATTTATTGCGTATGTTTTTTGGGCCACGCGCAGCCAAAACGACTGCGGGTGAATTGGCAAAAAAATTTGGACTGGAATTGCGTGGAAATCCGAATGAACCAGTGCGCGGTGTTGCGCCTATTGCGGACGCGCGTGCGGGACAATTGGCGTTTTATTCCACAGAACGTAATTCCAACGCTTTCAAGATTTTACCAATCGATGTTTTGCATAACACACGCGCAACCGTGATTTTATTACAGCCTGAACAAATCGACGATGCGCCGGCCGGAACGACTTTGTTGGTGACCCCGTCCCCGCGCGGCAACATAGTCAAAATATTAGGTGAAATCTATCGTGAAAAACCGCGGTTTGGGAAATCTTATTTCGCAGTTGTTGAACGCGGCGTATTTTGGCGCAAGAAAAGCACGTGCTATGTCGGGCAATTCGCAACAATCGAACGCGGCGCAGTTATTGAACCAGGGGTTAAAATTTACCCTGGGGCGTTTATCGGTCGCAATGTGGTTTTGGGCGCAAATACAATCGTGCAATCTGGGGCACATATAGAAAATGCTACAATTGGTTCGGATTGCGTGATAAATGCGAACGCGGTCATCGGCAAAGACGGATTTGGTTACACGCGTCAGGACGGCAAAAACGTGTTTATACCGCATGTTGGACGCGTGGTGTTGGGTAATCGTGTTTCAGTGGGGGCAAATACCTGTATTGACCGCGGCGCAATGACCGATACGACAATCGGCGACGGGACCAAGATTGACAATTTATGCCAAATCGCGCACGGTGTTGTCGTGGGGTGCGAATGTTTCTTGGCCTCAGGCGTCGGATTAGCGGGTGGCGTGGTTGTCGGAAATCGTGTTTTGTTGGGCGGCCACGTCGGCGTGTCAAATGGAATTCATATTGGCGACGATGCCGAAGTTGGCGCGAATAGCGGTGTTTTCCGTGATATTCCGGCGGGTGGACGCTGGATGGGAATGCCGGCCGGCCCAGGTATAGAATTTATGCGTCATTACGCATGGTTAAAAAAGAACGTAAAATAAAGTAATCGGTGCCGAATGCACCGATTACTTTGTTATAAATGTGTTATAGTCCACATTTTTTATTCTTGTATCGTTTTTCAAAATGTGGTATTATAACGTCGTCACAAAGAGTTTTTGTGATGGGGTATCAAGACCCGTTAACACGCTGCGTCAGGGATGACGTAAAATTTCTCCAACATATGGTTGGAGGGTTGCCGAATATATAGAATAAGGCACACAATTTCAGCGTGAATTGTCTTGAACCTCCAACCACCCATAAACAGGTGGTTGTTTTGTTGTTGAAACAAAAAGGAGAGGAAACTATGACAAAACACACTTTATTAACAATCGCAATTATGGCGGCGTTGCCGTTTGGAGCAAGGGCAGAAAATATCTCGGGTGCGATGTACACCGCACCAGCGCATGAGAATACGAATCACCCCGCACCAACAACACAAGCGGGCGCACCATACGGTCGTATTGATATAGATACCGCCGACCAAGAACATATTGCAACCACCGCCTATGTCAAAGGCGCATATAATAGTGCCATCGCCGCGGTGAACAAGGTTGATGTCGATAAACAGAATCAATTGGTAAATCTTGACAATCATCCTGCTATATCTAATATGGTTTTTACGGATAACGGTCTAAATGTTTATTATGATGTGTCACAAGGAAGTGACGAAGTATATGCTGAGATGTCAGGTAATATAGCCCAAGCATTATCGGTGAACGATATACATGACACATTAATATCTACTGGTACGGTATTTGATATTGTTCGTGAAATGGGGAGAGATATCGGTTATGTTCAAGGTTCTGTGAATACTGTACAAACATCACTAAACAACAAACGTGTTGATATATATACGACGTGGGATTCAAATGCTACGACTCAGGTTGAATTGTCAAACGTACAATAACCAAACAAAAACGCCCGAAAAATCGGGCGTTTTCTGTTTTGTTTTTTAAGGAAGAGAAACAAACAAAAACAAACCTTATTAATCTGGGCAATATTGCAATAATTCCATTACTGTTTGGACATCACTATTCACAGATACAGTAATTTCACGTTGCAAACCGTCCAGATACGTATAATAAAACGGCATATATTCAAAATCAGGCGCCAATTGATACAAATCAAAGAATGGTTCAATCAATGAATCAATCCACTGACGATTTTTGCAAATGCAAGAATTACGAATGTCTATTACCATTTCGCCGGTCACACCATATGAATATGATGCGCCAATTTCGCTATCGTCCATAACCATACAGCGTTCGCCCAATGCGTATTTATTCGCGTCGTCCTGTAAAAATTTATAGATGTTTTTATCTTTGATTCTATTTTGGCGCATTTTATAGATTAAACCTTCGCCGCAACAGGCGTGTGATGCGCGCATCAATGCCAGATAGCGATTCAATAATGGTTTCGCCAATTCGTCATTTGCAGAAATATCGCCATTAAATGTTAATGATGCCAAAATGCCATCCAGTTTCACCAAACTAAGATGCGGGTTGCGTGGCGTTGATGATGTATTAAACAACGGCTTCGTCGCCCAAATTTCACATTCGGTGTCTGTTTCAAATGGGCAATTATAATCAAAGGCTATAAAATCATCGGCGACCACATCGCATGTTTCGTTCGTATCTTCGAACCAAATGTTTGCGGCATATTCGGCGGGACGTAATACGTCGACATCAGATTCTGATTCGGTTACGACCGTAAATTCATCGATGTTGCAATCGTCATCAATACATTCAGATGCGCGCGCACAATTAATGCCAGACACGCATGCCAGTACCGATAAAATAGATATATATCGTTTCATATTCCTATATTATATCACATATTATATCACAAAAAAGGCCTTTATTAAATAAAAATTTTACAGTTATTAAAAAACTTTGGTTTTTCTGGGAATATTTTGCACATATCGCGATTGTTATATGTAAAATAAACCGATTCGTTATATGATTCGGAACCGCGAATCGGCAGAAAACGAATCGTAATATGCCTAAAATTAGTGTTTTTGTCGGTCGGTAAATGAAAAATATTAATTTTTTAGTTAAAATAAAAATCCCAGAAATCCGCCGTTTTTTAATTTTTTTAGATTTTTTTAAAATTATTTTCGAAAAAACGCTTGACTTTTTTGAAGTTCATACCCATAATAACCGGGCTTTAAGTTGATAGTTGTCAAACGGCGATATGTCAACCTCTGAATTTCGGTGATAAAAAATCACAACATTGTTAATCGAAAGCAGCTCATCAAAATGATTTTTGATGCATTATGTAATTCAAAAATCTGTTCAAGAAGAGATATGCAGACAGTTGAATTTGGAATATCCAAACTTTGACTAAGTCAAATGTGCATATCCTAGACAGGTAGCAGGTTGAAAAACCTCGTTAAAACTTGTCTTGCGAATATATAATATGTAAAGACGAACTGATTTATTATGTCAGCTTTGTTTATGCACAGGACTTAAATTACAAGTTTTTTTAGAACTTGAGAGTTTGATCCTGGCTCAGAACGAACGCTGGCGGCAGGTC
>CAMZDE010000029.1 GCA_947305255.1 uncultured Alphaproteobacteria bacterium | reverse complement strand
TCTGTTGCTCTATCCAATTGAGCCATGGGCGCATGTTGCGGATTCTATAATACAAATCACACGATTGCAACCGTTTATTTTTTGATGTTCACTTTCAAGAACACTTTCTTGCCGCGTTGCACCATGATTGATTCGCGCGGGTTCACAACGAAATCTTTGTCCATGATTTTTTCACCATCGATTTGGATTCCGCCCTGTTCAACCATACGACGCGCCTCTGATTTAGAATCAAACAATTTGGTCGCAACCAAAAAGTCTAAAATCCCCATTGGTTCCGTCATTGTCAAATCGAATTGCGGCACATTCTCAGAATTACCACCACCACCAAACAATGCCGCCGCCGCAGATTCTGCCGCCACCGCCGCGTCATGCCCGTGTGCAATTTCGGTTGCCGCGAACGCCAAACGTTTTTTAACTTCGTTTAATTCTGCGCCCTGCTTCGTTGTCAATTCTGCGATTTCATCTAACGGAATTTCAGTAAATATTTTCAAGAATTTTTCCACTAAATCATCTGGTGTATTGCGGAAATATTGATAGTATTCATACGCACTGGTTTTATCTTCGTTCACCCAGACCGCATTCCCCGCAGATTTTCCGATTTTATTCCCATTCGCATCTGTTATCAACGACGTCGATAAAACAAAGACTTCTTTGCCACATTTTTTACGTATCAATTCGACACCCATAATTGCGTTACCCCATTGGTCTGCCCCACAGAGTTGCATTGTGCAATTATGTTCGCGATATAATGTTAAGAAATCCACCGCTTGGAACGTCATATAATTAAATTCCAAAAACGTCATGCCATTTTCCAGACGCTTTTTCACGCTTTCCATAGACAACATACGCGGCACAGTAAAATCAGTTCCATATTGCGCCAAAAATTCAATATGGCCGTAATTTTTCATCCAATCGTAATTATCGACCATCAAAGCGTCAGATGCGGCCGCGCCAAATTTCAAAAATTTAGAATATGATTTTTTTAATCCTGCGATATTTTTAGCCAGCGTTTCTTCGGTCATCATTGGACGGCCTGTATCACGGCCCGACGGATCGCCAATACGCCCCGTTGCGCCACCAACCAACATTAACGGTTTGTGTCCATATTTTTGCAACCAGCGCATCATCATAACCGGCACCAAATGCCCGACATGCAAAGAATCAGCGGTCGGGTCAGATCCCAAATACACAACCATTTTGCCGTTGTTCAGCAAATCACGCACCGCGTCCATATTTGAACACTGGTTTATAAAACCGCGTGCTTCTAATTCTTTGAATAATTCGTTTGCCATATTTTTTACCTGTGTTTGTATTTATTATCTAAAATTGCACCAAATGGTTTGATAGCCGGAATTTTTGCGGGTTTGCCGTTAAACGCAGCGTAAATATCCTCGCCGAGCACTTTCAAATCTTGTATTATTGTTTCTTTGTCTGTCATCATATAAAATCCTTTTCCATAATAATATCAAATTAAACAAAAATTTGCAAATTTTTACCGCACCAAATGTGAATACGCATCCCATAAAAACACATTCTGCAAATTGCGCCACGCCGCCATAGACGGCCTGATTCCACGGTGCCAACATTCACGCGCAATCGCAAATTTGAATATCGCCCTATCCAGTTTGAAACTATCGAACACCCCCGGCAAATTGCCAAGATAACATTTGCACGAATATATATCAAACGACGCAGGCTTTGTATGAAAACACATATCACCACGATAAAGATAAACATAATCTTCGACACCTAAATCTTTGTCTTGCAATACAGTCACTTTGCTGCCAACTTTCGCTTTTTCACCAACCTTGGCCGGCAAATCAATCGTTTTGAAAGCATTTTTTGCATTCGTCACCACAACAGAACAAAATGCGCCATCGTTTGTTATGTCTTGAATCTTGTATCTTTGCATATTCTTTTCCCAAATAAAAATCGGGATTGATTGACAGATAATGCACCCGACAATCAACCCCGAAATAAATTATACAGTCACAATAATTATTGCAACATTTTGGCAACTTCGTCGGCCAAATTGTCTTCGCGTTTTTGGATACCTTCACCCAAAACGTAATAAGCATAACCAGCCAGTTTACCACCATGTTCTGCGATAACTTCTTTCACTGTTTTTGACGGATCCATAACGAAAGGTTGTTCTTCCAACACTGATTCGCCATAGTATTTTTTAATACGACCTTCAACCATCTTTTCGACGATGTTTTCAGGTTTGCCCGCTGTTGCGCCCGATTCGATGAACACTTTCTTTTCGCGTTCAACTGCTTTTGGATCAACATCAGCAATTGTCATAAATTCAGGTTTGTTCGCCGCGATGTGCATAGCGATTTTGTTCCCGATTTCGTCAATGCGCGCGTCATCGCCATCGATTGCAACAACAACACCGATTTGACCCATACCTGGGACCAAAGCATTGTGAACATAAGTATAAATATGGTCACCATTCACTTTGGCAATACGGCGCAGGCTCATATTTTCACCAATCGTAGAAATAGTCGCAGCGATGTCATCTTTGACCGCGGCCAATGTTGCATCGAAATCGCCAGCCAATTCCATTGCTTTGTTTGCAACGTTCGCAACCAACGCTTGGAATTTATCGTTTTTCGCAACGAAATCTGTTTCCGCATTCAATTCAACAACACAGCCCATATTGTCGCATTTAACAACAGTCACCAAACCAGATGCCGCAACACGACCCGCCTTAGACGCAGCCTTAACAATACCTTTTTGGCGCAACCAATCGGCCGCTGCTTCGATATCGCCGTTGTTTTCAACCAATGCTTTTTTACAGTCCATCATACCTGCGGACGTTTTTTCGCGCAATTCTTGGACTAATTTTGCTGTTATTTCTGCCATTTTAATTTCCTTTCTTTGATAAAATTATTTGTCTGCTTTGTCTGCTAATTTGCTGCGGCGAACTTCACGAGCTTCGGAAGTCTTAGATTTTTGTTTTGCTTCTTTGACTTTGATGTCGTGTTCATATTCTTCCGCGGCGGCTTCTGCATTATCAGATTCAGCCTTTTTACCCGCGGCACCGCCCAAACGTTTTTCGATACCAGACAAAATAGCATCAACAAACAAATCACAATACAATTGTGTCGCACGCGACGCATCATCGTTACCTGGAACTGGGTAATCAACCAATTCTGGATTTGCGTTTGTATCACAAATTGCGATTGTTGGGATGTCCAAATTTTTCGCTTCATGAACCGCGTTCATTTCACGTGGCACATCAATAACAATCATCGCCTGTGGAATTCCGTGCATTTCTAAAATACCACCGAAAATGTCGCGCAATTTAGCAACTTCTTTGGTCATAACACCAACTTCTTTCTTGGTCAAACCTAATTTGTCAGCGTTTGCGATGTCGCTTTCCATTTTTTTCAAACGACGAATGCTTTGTGAAACAGTTGTCCAGTTAGTCAACATACCGCCCAACCAGCGATTATTCACATAAAATTGACCGCAACGTTCCGCAGCATCTTTAACGATATCTTTCGCCTGATGTTTTGTCGCAACAAACAAGATTTTTCCACCCGCAGCGGCGATTGCTTCCAATGCGACCAAAGAGCGGTGCAAAAGTGGCGCAGTTTTATTCAAATTGATAATGTGAATTTTATCTTTAACCCCATAAACGTATGGTGTCATCAGCGGATTCCAACGGCGTGTATGATGGCCGAAATGAACGCCCGCTTCCATTAATTGTTTCATAGTAAATGTTGGCAATGCCATGATTAAACCCTTTTGTTTTCTGTTGTTATCCTCGGTCGGCAGATGTAAAAAACCAGATATTCTGGACAGAAATTATATCCGCCGCCTGTGTTCTTCGCACCAAGGTGCGTGCCGCCATAATAAACAATTTACCCACAAAAATCAAGTATTTTCTTAAAAAAAATCTGCCGCGAAAACCCGCGGCAGATTAAAAACGATGAAAACAAACCTAATCACCAGATTGTGGTTGCGCCAATCCACCAAAACCAACAACAACCTGAAGATGATTTTCTATATCCCAACGATCTTCTGCTTCAACATAATATGGATCACCCCATTGATGACCGTATTTTACCAATCCAACGGCTTCTGTTGGTGTATCAGCGTTACCATAATAGCCCGTTATAAACTGCATCTGATGGTCACCAGAATACGTTATATAATCACCTTCATTTAATCCTGCTGGGGACGATTCCAGATAATACGGTGAATCACTATCAACATAACTATGTGCAACAACAAACTGGTTCGTTCCATCTGGTGCTTTTACCGCCTGAATTTGCGCCCAATTTGTAAAATCAGCTGTAAATATCTGGGTTCCATCACCTGTAAATGTTAACGTCGCCTGATCATCATTTAATCCACCCGCTAGTGGTATATCTGCACCAGTAGAACCCGGCAACCCTGCTTCCCAATCGTGATACGATATATCACCTTTGGCAGAACCAGTGAACACAATATCATTATCAGCCGCCAAAACCCGCATATCATCATTTGCAAGTTGTTTTGTTGTATATCCACCAATGAACGGAGTTTGCCAAACACCCCAATCTTCTGCCCCTTCAAAACCAGCATTCATAAAATCCGTCCTCAAAACCCCGAAATCAGAATATCTTAACCCTAATTGTCTTCCATAACTAACATATTCGGTCGGAACACTAATCGTTTGTCCATAAAGAGGGCTAGTTTCTTCATCAACAGTAAAATGCTCTATGAAAGAATTTGTATTGCCATTGCGCATTATTGGACCAACAGTGACGTCCGAACCAATATATTCATCCATTATCTCTTGGGCATGCGGATATTCAATAGATTCAACCTGACCTGTTGTATTATTGACATTAAATACCAAAGTCGTAAGCACGCCACCTGCCTCTGTCTTGAATTCAACGTCTCTTAAATTAAATACTTCTGTTTTTTCCTGTAATTCTGCCAATGGTTCTTGAAAAGATTCACGACGTTGCAAAACACGTTCGGCTGTTTCGCTGGCGCTGCCACCAACATAACACCACATGCCATCCAACAATTTCAGTGCTGCTTTGATTTTATTTTTATCCAGACTGGAAGTTTCAAATTTACTGATTATATCTGCCTCGCTGGTTGTATCGTCTACCAACCATGCCGCTATTTGTACTAATTCATTTGCTGTATCATAATCCAAATTCCCTATGGTAGGACTTGGGACAAAAGCACCGCGATTCGACGCGCCACGTGTCAAATTAACATCGGCGGCATCTTCACCCAATTTATTAGCAACATATCGCGCAACCTGATATTCACTGTTTGAAACCATGCCCGTAATAACACTATTACTTTCACGAACCGTGTCAACATATCCCCCAGACGGCGGCACCCCAGTACCAGATTTATCCCCGCCCCCGAATGCACATGCGGCCAAGGCCAACACAGATGTTAAAACAAACAATTTTTTCATGCGACAACTCCTTGTTATTTATTACGATATAATCTTAGGCCAACGACAGAAAACAAATCAACACTTTTTATGTGATTGCCCTATTCTGCCACGGAATCTCTTTTGTACATCAAATCAAAGTTATGAATATAACTGAACGATATACCAATTGAAGTGTTTGCACCATAACGTTCTGCATGACGCGAATGTATGCGTCGATATTTTATGTATGGCCCCATCGTAAAATCACCCCAAATATTAGTGTCTAAACGTGCTTCGGCCAACAAATCACTCTTTAAATCTTCGGGGACGTATTGCGAATAAGACATATATTTTCTGTAATAACCGTCCGAAGAAAATCTGACACCTTCACGCAAATTATATTCCAAACGCCAACCCGCTTCCCACGCAGCCTTGTTCACTTTTGCATCAGAATACGTAAAATCATATTCATATACACCGACAAAATATAAACTCTTTATAATATCATTATCAAACAACGAAATACCCGCGTTCGGACGCACAGCCTTGGTTCGTGGATCGCCAACAAATTCTGTTTCGTATTGCGCACGCATAATTGGCCCCAACTTAAAAGCCCCCAAATCCCACGCCGCATAGGCCAAATCAGACGAAAACAAAACCTTGTCAGCGCTTTCGTCCACTGTTTTTTCGCCATCATACGGTTTTAAAGTTTGTTTGCCGTATTCCATAAATACAGAATTATCCCATCTGAATCTATTAAAACCATATTCCAAAGCAACGTCAAATACACCCTTCAAATTTTCTTGGTCTGTGGCTTTCAGTGCCGCAACGGATGAATTTTGATATTCTGATGGGTTCGTAATAGACGTCTTTGACCAATCAAAACCAATTCGACGAATATTCAAATTAAACTTATCTTCGCGCGGTGATTCATCAGCCATCGCAAACACTGGCAAAAACATCGCCAACAACACAATCAATCGCTTCATTTTGTTTTCCTTTGTTTTGTCACCCACGGCACATCATGCCCTATTTCCAAACTTGTAAAACGCCGCTATTATCAGCAAAACGCCACCCAGCGTCGCGAATTGCGGCGGTAAATTTTGTTCTATACGTCAACGGTAATTTTGCGAAAATTTGATTGCCAACTATTGTAATAGTATCAATATCAACCCTATCATTATTTGCAATCCGTTTCAATTCAGCCCAATCAGAAATCCCGTTTGGAACAACAACGAACATAGAAAACCTTTCTGCCGTCTCTGCAATCGGAACCCAATTTTTAACATCATTCACCGTCAACCATTTTTTGACAGTATCATTATCCAATGTCATCATGATTGTTGCAGAATATGTTTCAGATGAAATTTGTTCATTCGACACACTGGCCGTAGAAACCAGCCCGACCAAATCATCATCTGTCGTATTATCTAACAACGCCGACAACGAATCAATTTCAGAATAATTCGACAAAACATCAAATAAAATTCGACGACGTGCAACATCCATCGCTTCGTTCTTTGCCTTGGCCGCAGTGTCACTGGTCTGCGACACAGTAACAGTTCCGATTAAATCTATGGCAAAAGAATCCAAAGCAATTCCGCTTGCAACAACTGCCGACAAAAATAGCACACTAAAACGATGTTTCACTGTTTTTATTTCCTTGACCAACACTAGAATTTCATCTCTACACCCAAGCGTAAGCCCATAGATTTATATATAGACTTTATTTCGCCAGAACTTTCCAAAACCCATCCGGATGATTGATAGCCGTTTATAGTCGCAATTTCCGCATTATACGCATCTATCATAGTTTGCGTTAAATCCGGCAAATTATGTTCCGCTCTATAATCAGGATCCAACAAATTTACATAATCATTATGCAATTCTGTATAATAACCGCTGTTTAAAAACGTTTTCGCAGTTGCCTTTGACACCTTGTAATAATCATACGTAAATCCCAAAGTCAACATTGTCGAATCCGTCACAGCAGTCTTCCACATAGCATTCAACCCCATATGAATTGCGTCACCCAATTTACCAGTATCTTCAACACTCTTTGGGTGTTGCCAATCATAACGATATGGCTGGTTTCCTTCGGATGTATAATATGGCAATCCCAATTCAACACCACCAGACACAGCATTTTTGCTGTCTATTTCATATTCCATATCCAACGCCAAATATGGCCCAGCCCAAGTCGTCGTGTATTCGTGACTGGTCCCAGATTGTTCATAATAATATGATCCGCCTGTGCTGACCCCAGACACATCCGGCAAAACATTCGCCGCAGGCATTTGAATCAAATCAGATATAGCGCCCGTTGATTGAACAATCGTGCGCCCCGTGATTGTGTAATCGCCATTGCTGCTATAAAACAGCAAGAACGGATCGCACTGAATTTCGCCCATATACCCAGATATACACGTTATATACGGATGCGCGTCTGTTGATTCAAAAATTTCCAACGCCGTTCCATAATTTCTTTCCGTTTTTAATTTGTATCTTAAATAACGATACCCCACAGATGGCGTCGCCTTTACACGACCCCATTTAAAGAAATCAGTCAAACCCACGGCCGCATTGAATCCCATTTCTTTACCACTTTTGCTGGTTCCCACAGACAACGCGTGTCCCGTTTGGTATCCTAAAATATTATTGCTGGCATCGGTCCATGTCGTAACCAAATAGCCACCATTTGAAATATCATCATCAATCATTGGCGATTCGCCAAATTGCGCACCGTAACGTGCACCAACTTTAACCTGCATCGGTGTCGCATCACCAAAATAATATGCAACATCTGCCCCCAACACATTCCACACAATATTATCATAATGTAACTTGGAACCCGCAGAATTCATATCAAAACCCCAATTCGCGAATTCATGCGAAAGCCCCATACTTCCAACAAAACCCTGCTTTTTTGCATTAGATTTAACAACTTTCTTGGCCACGCCACCCGTCCGTACCACAGTTCGTGTTGTCGATTGAGTATCAGATACAGATGTTGTTTGTTGACCATATCTGGATGCATAACTGCGTCCCGACGCATTATACCCCGAATTATTTGTGCCATAACGTTGATAAACATTGCTATTATAATAAGTCCCCGCCGCAGCTGCAACCCCAGGAAATACGCCGCACATCACCATATTAAACAACACATTAAAAGTCTTTCTCATAGAAAACACCTTTCTTCTTTTCTTGATTTATTCGGTCATATTATAACATAAAACAGTTGAAAAGGAAATAGTTTTATAATAAGGTTTGAAAAATAATGTGGGCGTGGCGAAATTGGTAGACGCGCAGCACTAAGGATGCTGTGGAGCAATCCTTGGGGGTTCAATTCCCCCCGTCCACACCACGAAAAATTGTTAGCCCGCACAATTTGATGCGGGCTTAAAATTTTTCAGTGTCACGCCGTAGCGTCTGCAAAAATGGAATTTACACCACCAAAAAACATAAAAAATTTTTAATTTTCTGCTTGCCCAAAAAATCATAATTTTGCTAACATAAACCCAAGGAATGAAAAGGATTATACCGTTTTTCGCTGTATGCCTTGGTTTGTCTGTATTTCAGACATCTGTTGTCATTGGCGCAGAATCAACACGAACCAATGTCAAACGCGACACGCGCGAAATCACAACGAATACAAATATTCCAACACGTCAAAAATCTGATAAAAACTCTGTTGAAACTGGCCGTGTCACAACCGGCACAAAACAGGTTCAACCACGAACAACTTCTACAAATCGTTCTGTGCCCAAGGGTCGCACAAACGCATCATCTGATATTGCGCAAAAGAAAACAGTGACCAGAACGCGCTCTGCGAATACGCCGCAACAAAATATTTCTGGGCGTGTTCCTGCAACGCGGCGACCAACTGTTGCACGTGCAACAACAATTCAATCTGCGCCACGAACAACCGCACGTGCCGCAGAATTAAACACTGAAAAAATATCTGCAATCAAGGCGAATGATTATTCCAAATGCAAAAGCGTTTATTACGATTGCATGGATGAATTTTGCGCCAACAAAGACACCAGTTTGCGCCGTTGTTCTTGTTCTTCACGGATTCATGAATTTGACGACATAAAAAAACAGCTCAGCAACGCCGAAGATAAAATGATGAATTTCAATCAACGGTTATTGGCTGTTGGCCTAGACAAAGAAGACGCGGCCGCAATCAGTGTCGCAACCGAAGGTGAAATTGGATATTCAAATCGGGATTTATCGAGTTCTGAAAAATTATTGAAAAAAATTACTGATACATTAAATTCGTCGGAAAAATCAAAAATAAATAATGATTTGGCCGCGATATCTCTATCTTTGGACACTGATTCTGCATGGGACACAATTGATTCTATGTCTGGTATTTCAATGACAACAAAAAACGGATTAGATTTATACAATGCCGCGCAACCTATATGTATTGAAATGGCTAAAGAAGTTTGTTCAGATCATGAACTGGAAATCACACAAAGCAATTACAAATTGGCAATCCAGCAAGATTGCAACACGGTTGCAAAATCATACGATTCAAAATATAATCAGGCCATTGAAAAAATCCACGAAAGCGGCGCATTGTTGGATATGGCCCGATTGAACGCGTATCAACAACGAAATTCAGATGATATATTGACATGTAAAAAGAAAATCTTAGACAAAATGTCTGATTCTTCGGTGTGTGGCGAAAACCTTTATAAATGTTTGGATATAACCGGTCAATATATTGATCCATCTACTGGGAATGCGTTTTTATCGAACGATTTGTATAATTTAACATCTTTGTTGACCGCACCGACCGGTAACGAAACATGGTCAAGTGTCCCCCAAAACCAACAATTCATTTCTTTCTTGAACTCTAAGAAAACATTCTTGGAATCTGCGACAGAACAATGTCAGGATATATCTGATACTGTATGGAAAGATTTTCTGGACGATGCATTGGGACAAATAAAGTTGGCACAAAATGCAAAGTTGGAAGAAATCAGACAAAGTTGCACCACTTTGGTCGCAGAATGTAAATCTGCAACCCAAGAAAGTTTGTTGGATTTCGACGCACGCGCACTATCTACATTCGAAGTTATCGCGGACACTACAACCAATGCGATATGCGCCGATGTCGAAAATTCTTGTATCAGTTTATTAAATTCGTCTGGGGGCGGCGCGTCTGAATGGGCATCTGGCATGACTGAAATCGCGACAGATATCTCATACGATGCAATTCTTAAAAACTGTACCACTGTGGGACGCGATTGCATAATTCAACAATGCAACGGAACCGCAGGGAACTTTGCATTATGCGGAAATTATGCCGCCGCACCGCGTCGTGCGATTTTAAGACACGATGCATGTTGGAACGAAGTGTTAAATTGCGTTCAACAATCCAGCAATCTGGCAAATATGAATATTCAAAATCGTAACGATTTTTATAATTCATTCTTTGGTTTAAGCAATATAAATTCTATACCAAACCCGTGCGACAACACCAACGACAAAGCATGTCTGATTACTGAACAAATTTGGGGCAATTGCGAACATGACGCCGCAACCACGCCAATCACAACAAATAATAACCTTAGTGGACTGGCGCGTAGCAATAAAATCTTAATCCCGACATCTGACGAAAACACTAACCTGCTTTCTTGGTTGGCATATAACACTGGGACGACCGACGCCACGGACAGTTGCAGCGCATACAATTGCCCGATAAATTATCAATATGACACAAATACAAAAACATGCAGACGCATGATAACATCAACCAACACAGAAACCAGCGTTGGCGAACCAGTCCAAACAATGGATGAAATCTTTTACGTGACATCTGATCTTACAAACAAATGCTCGGGCGGCATCGGTTCAAAAGATGTTTATGGCAATTGTTGCGCGTCTGGGACGGTTTCAGATGGTATCTGTGTCCCGAACGCCGAATATAGCGCGGTATTTGTACAAACTGTCGCATGCGATTCGTCGTTAGAATTATTGAATCCGCCAACATATTATTGCCCTGATTTCAATACACGCACTATAACGATTGAAGGTGTGACATACACATATTATATACCAACAGACGACAAACAGATGGCATTATATTGTGTCACAACAACACCTGCGACAATAGGAATCGATGGGCACGGCAATTTGAATTGCGATGGGTATCTGATTTTGATTGATCAATATGGAAATTATATACCACCGGCCACTATAACCACTAACGCAAACAATGTCGTTACATCTGTTACACAATTGTCTGGGCCGTATATGTCATATAAAAAGCTTGCGACCACCGCATGTAAATACACATATTCAAATGCACAATGGCGTTGGATGAGTGGCGGCATAGAATGCACTGAAATCTCTGGCGCAGATGTACCTACACCAAAACATAACGAATTTATGATAACATATCCAAATTAAATCTTGATTGATTTAATGGCAGAATTTATTTGACGTAATTGTTCGCTATTAAATTTTCCCAACACCCAATCAGCAGGATCCATCATCAATTCAAAATCGCGCGGATGACCGATACCGATTCGAATCCGTCTATAATCGTTACCAACCGCATTGTCTATGGATTTGATTCCATTATGCCCTGCGCTGGATCCGCCAACCTTTTCACGAATAGAGCCTAATTTCAAATCCATATCATCATGAATCACAATTACATTTTCCAATGGAATTTTATAAAAAGTCATTAAAGGTTGAACCGCTTCGCCACTATTGTTCATGAAAGTCTGGGGTTTTGCGAAAATCACCCGACGCCCATCAATATCACAATGCGTGGTTAGTGCGTTCTTCTCTTTCTTCCACGTTGTATCAGCCGGCACCAAAAAATCAATCGCCATAAAACCAACATTATGACGTGTATTCACATATTCGACCCCTGGGTTTCCCAAACCGACAATTAAAACAGGTTTATTTTCTTGCATGTTACCACCTTTGTTTTATACTATAATATCATATAAAGGAGAAAAATATGAAAATAAATT
>CAMZDE010000028.1 GCA_947305255.1 uncultured Alphaproteobacteria bacterium | reverse complement strand
CAAAAGAATATATGAAAAATAAATAATTATAAAAACGAAGAGTGATTAAAAATGAGAATTGAAAAATTATGTGTCAACAGATTATATGGCGATGTTGCTGGCGCAACAACACGCGGTCACAAAATCGCAGTTAAGGGCGGGTATATATATCAAACTTTCCAAGGTGGATATACACTTACCCCATTAGGTTGGAGTGTTGTTCATAAAATTGAAAATATTATTCGCGACGAAATGAATGCTATCGACGGTCAAGAAATTTTAATGCCTGTGGTATGCACTGCGGATTTATGGAAAGAAACAGGTCGTTATGATGCGATGGCCGTGTTGGCTAAATTCAAAGGCCAAGGCGGCACAGATTATGTTATATGCCCAACACACGAAGAAGTTGTCACGGATTATGCGCGTTCTGTGGTGACATCGTATCGTCAATTACCATTTATGTTGTATCAAATTCAAACTAAATTCCGTGATGAATTGCGCGTGCGTGCCGGATTAATCAGAACACGTGAATTTATTATGAAAGACGGATATTCTTTCCATGAAACCCAAGAAGATTTGGAAAAATATTACAAACGCTGCTTTGATGCGTATTACAGATTATTCAGACGTTGCGGATTGAAAAATTTCACCGACGTTATGTCTGCAACCGGTGATATGGGCGGCAAAATTGCGCACGAATTCCAATTGATAAACGAAATGGGCGAAGACACGCTATATATTTGCGATTGTGGTTTTCGTGCAAACAAAGAATTAGAAGACACTGATTGCACAGTATGTCCGAAATGCGGCAAACCTTTGAACAAAGTTCGCGGTATTGAAATTGGAAACATTTTCCAATTAGGTAAAAAATATAGTGAATCTATGCATATGACATATACTGATGCAAATGGCGAAGAAAAAACACCTATTATGGGTTGCTATGGCATCGGCGTGACGCGTGTTATGGCTGCGATTATTGAAGAAAGCGCGGACGACAACGGGCCGATTTGGAATATGGAAACTGCACCCTTTGCAGTTGAAGTAATCGGTTTGGTCGACAAAGAAAATAAAACTTTTGGTATGGCTGAAAAAATCTATGATGATTTAAAGAAAGCAAATGTAGAAGTCTTATTAGATACACGTGACAATCGCGCCGGCGAAAAATTTGCAGACGCTGATTTAATCGCGGCACCAATTCGTTTGATTGTATCACAAAAAAATCTGGAACAAAACAGAATCGAAATCAAATATCGTGTGAATAATTATGACACGTCAAAATTACCTGAATTCGTTGATGTGAATAATTACAAAGATACGATTTTGGATTTGATAAAAAAACTTAGTGAACATTAAAAAAAAACGGAGTGAGAAATGAAAATTGCAATTATTGGTGTAGGGTCTGTTGGGTCTGCTGTGGCAACCGCGGTTAAAAATACTGGATTGGTTCAAGAGATTGTTTTATATGATCGCGACGGTGTTCGCGCACTTGCAGCGGCCGAAGATTTAGGACATGCATCGGCATTTTCATATGATATTAAAATCACTGCGGCCAGTAATTATCGCGCAATTCGCGGTTCTGATATAGTTATCGTTGCCGCCGGTGCGAATCAAAAACCCGGTGAAACGCGTATGGATTTATTACAGAAAAACGCGGCGGTGATTTCAGATATTATCCCACGCGTTATGGACAATGTAGATGCGAAAAATGTCAAAATTATTATCGTCACAAATCCATTAGACGTTATGGTTATGTTGGCGCAAAAATTATCACGCCTGCCGGCGGCGCGCGTTATTGGAACCGGAACAATGCTGGATTCTGCGCGTTTCAAAATCATTTTGTCACGCCAATTGGGTGTTTCAACACGTTCGATTACTTCATATGTATTGGGCGAACACGGTGATTCATCAGTTGTAAATTGGTCATCTGTTTGTATTGGCGGAATTGGTCTGGACGATTTTTGCAAACAAACAAAAATATCTTTGCCGAAAACGACACGCAACACTATCGAACATCGTGTCCGCAACGCAGCATACGAAATTATCCAAGGACGCGGTGCAACATGGGACGGCATTGGTGCGGCGGTCGCAGATTTATTGTACGCGATAATTCACGATGAACGTCGCATATTGACAACGTCTATTGTTGACGGCGTTGGAAAAAATGCAGTCGCTATGTCGTTGCCACGCGTAATCGGCGAACGCGGTGTATTAATGAATTTGCGTTCAAAAATGGATGCGATTGAATCGTCAAACCTGCGCAAAAGCGCGAAAATAATTCGCCGCAATTTTGATTTGCTGTAAATAAAGAAATCAATCTTATAGTCAAAAAAAAATCCGATGGTATAGTTCACAACAACAGCCAAAGGATTTTTTTATGCAACGTGACGATATATCTTTTGAAATTGCTGATGATGGCTGTCGCATCTATGCAGTATGTCAAACGAGAAGAATCGGCAGCATATTTTTCATCAAAATAGGCACCGATAAAATCATGATTTCTGATGCGGAAATCGAACCAGAATACAAAGACCAAGACATTGAATTGTATTTAACGCAACAGATAATAAAAATGGCACGCGAACAACATCGCAAAGTAATGTCTATATGTCCATATATATCAAACATATTCAAACAGCATCCTGAATTTGATGACGTCCGATTGATAAACCAAGGCCGATGATTGCAAATATTAAGAACGAACAATTATAACGCAAAATACTATTTGCATCGTGTGACGTTTTTTGATAAAATCATTATGTCAATGGGTGTTCCATTGATGGGGTCTAGAAGCCCGAGATACCAAGCGTTCATATTATTTGATATGAATGAAATTCCAACTAGTAATGGTTGGAGGGTCGCCGAATATATTGAATAAGGCACACAATTTCTTGGTATATTGTTTCTAGCCTCCAACCACCCGAATTTTTCTGGTGGTTTTTTGTTGTTGCAACAAAATGAAGGAGAGGAACTATGACAACAAGAAACTTATTGACACTGGCAATAATTGCCGCATTCCCGTTTGGTGCTATGGCTGAAAACATTTCGGGGGCGATGTACACCGCACCGGCTGGGGCGGACACAAATCACCCCGCACCAACAACACAGGCGGCCGCGCCATATGGTCGCGCGAACATTGATACCGCCGACCAAGAACATATCGCCACCACCGCCTATGTCAAAGGCGCATATAACAGCGCAATCGCTGCAGTCAACAAAGTCGATAGTGAAAAACAAGGAAAATTGATTAATCCGGTTACTGGCGACAATATATCCACAGAATTGTTTACTGCGAGTGTATTCGAGGATACGGCTGCAGAATATGCATATTCAAACTATAGTATACAAGAGCTAGTCAATGGGTTAAATGGTTATAAACAAGCAACTGGAGTCGATGCATTTAATACACTGACAACGGCAGGCCTCACTTTAATTGGGATGAAAATTATGGCGCAACGGCTTAACAATGATATAGAAGGTAAACGCGTTGAAATATATACTACGTGGGATGACGACACCGCAACACAAGAGGTTGCATTATTGACCGCACAATAAGAATAAACGAACCTAAAAAGCACAGTGTCATTGCTAGAAAAGGGATTTGTCATTCCGAAGGAGTTCGACGAAATTGCGTAATAACGCAATGCCCGTCGAACGACTGTGGGAATCCAGTCAAATTGAAACACCGGCGAAGCCGACAAATTGAAAAACAAAAAAAGAAACGGTGCGTTGCACCGACATAAAGATATTCTGGATTGCCACGAATCCGCAACAACCCGTCTACGCAATAGCGTAGCCGCGGCTTTGCGAAAGGCAAAGACGGGCTGATTGCGGATTCTCGCAATGACATTGTGCTTTTGGTTCGTAATAATAAAAACAGATATAACCCTCCCCACCACTCTTGCCCCACATAGCCTTTGGCGACGTGGGGTCGCGACACTTCGGTAGCGGGGCAGAATTATTTCCAGCACCGAGAATAAAAGTGAGGTATGCAAAAACCATAAAAAAAGTACCGCCACAGAAATAATCTGTGGCGGGACTCCCTTCCCTTCCGCAACGCGGAAACTGCTTATATTATGCGGCCTTGCGATTATTAACTTTGTCGCAAACTTCGCCAGCATCCATTATCTTTTTAGCCTCTGCAAAAACCATTTCTTTGACTTTGATTGCCAACACAGATGTATCCAATGTTTCGGCCGCAACGTCAAAATTATCAGTTCTGATTTGCAAAGAAACGTATGCACCAATCAATGACGCACGTGACAAATCTTCGATTGAACGTGGCGCATTATTTTTTCCAATATGCAATTCGTCACTCAACGAAACGATTTGACGGTCTGCATTCACCCAAACAGTTGTGGTCAACACTTGGTTTAACGCAATCATTATTTCTTTTATGTTTTTTGGCATGTGGTCCCCCCTTTGTCCTTTCTTTTGTATAAAAAATTCAAAATTTTTTGTATTTACCAATGTATTTACATTTTTTTATTTTGAATTTTTCAGTTTTTTTATTTTTTCCCAGATTTCCAGTTTTTATTGGTTTTCTGGGGTTTTGATTTATCCTTTCCCTTGTCTATACAAACATCTTAGAACAAAAACGAATCGCACGTCAAGCATAAAATTTATTTATTTCAAATTTATTTTTCAAAATGCGATTTTTACTTATTAAACCATAAAATCCCATAAGATAATTATCGTTTGTCATTGACAACCATAAAATACTATGCTACATTCGACATCGAAGAACAAAAGGCAACGACAAAAACAACCAAAGGAAATTAAACAAAATGGGTTTATTTCTTTCGTGCTATGAAAATCGTTTGGATACCAAGGGACGTATTTCTGTGCCTGCTGCCTTTCGTTCTTCGTTGAATAATGAAAATTTTGCCGGCGTTGTGCTGTATCGTTCATTCACCCATAATTGCATAGAAGGTTTATCCATGTCCCGCATGGAAAAGATTGCAAATGCGACCGATAAAATGGGTATCTTTGACGGCGAATTAGATAATATTACTGCATTAGTGTTTGCTGACGCGCGTCCACTGCAATTTGACGTAACGGGTCGCATCATTATTCCGGCAGATTTGTTAAAGCACGCAAACATTACAGACACTGCACTTTTCGTGGGGCGCGGCAATAGTTTCCAGATTTGGAATCCGTCTGATTTTGAAAAAATTCAGACTGAATCACTTGGCAATTTGCGTCGCGTTCGTCCAAATATAAAAATAAGCGAATAATCTTTGTTTTTATGCTTGTAAAAAACTTCTAACTATGGTAAAATTATTTTAACTAAGGAAGGATATTTTACCATGAAGAGATTTATTGCTGTATTGGGTAGTCTGTTGGTGTTGCCCGCATTTGCTGAGGTTGCACCTGTGTATTACGACGAAATTGTTGAATATACGGACGACATGATTGACGCAATTGATGACGTCGAAAATGACGCAACAACGTCTGAACAGCAACAGAAAGTGACCACGCGCACAACAACAAATCGTAATGCGTCGCGAACGGGTGCGGCCACACGTTCTACGGCATCGCGGACGAATGTCGCGGCGGTACGGGACGCACAAAAGAGCGCAAATCGTGGTACTATATCACGCACTGCAAAAAATACTGTTCCACAAAAGATAACACCGCGCACATCGGCGTCACGTACATCGGTGCGGTCACGTTCGGGACAAAACGATCAATCGGTTAAGGCGCGCGTTAGTGCGAACACAAATGTCGTGTCTGTGAATAAAACCAATCAATCAACTGGACGCGTTACAAACGTGACAACCAGTGGCGATCCGTTGTATTTATCTACATCTTCATCTTTGACACCACGCGTGGGTATTGGTTCACGTCGTGCGACGGCACGCATTTCCACACCGGCCAGCACTATCGTAACCGATACAGATATCGCAACAACGACATCTAATTTGGACGCAATTGCAGAATTGACTGAATATTGTCAGGCGCAATACGCGGCATGTATGGATAATTATTGTAATGTTTTGGACGATAATCAGGGTCGTTGTTCATGTTCAAAAAATCTGAAAAATTATCAAAAAGTCGAAGAATCTTTGGCTACGGCAACTGAAAATTTCCAAGACACGGTTCAAAAGATTAAATATATTGGTTTGACCGCGGATCAGGTGACGTCTTTGTTCGCCGAAACAGAGGCGGAATTAAAGATGAAATCGTCGTCTGATTCTTCGCAATTGAAAAATAGTTTAGATTCTATTAAGAAAAAGATTATTGACGCTTCGTCATCTGGTTCATCATCTTCATATTCATCCAGTGCAGTATCGTTAAACGTATCCGGATTGTTGGATTTCGATTTGGCATCTGGATTTGATTTAAGTTCGTTCTTAAACAATGGAACATCGCTAACCAGTGGCAATAGCGTATCTAACCAACGTGGTGAACAATTGTATAAAACTGCGGCGGCGCGTTGTAAATCGACTGTGTTGAATTCCTGCACAGCCCAAGGTATCGAAGCCAGCATCATAACAAATGCATATGATTTGGAAATCGACAAACAATGTATCGCCTATGAACGCAGTTTGAACGAAGCAAACGATGAAATGCGCAACAATGTTCGTAACGCTGCGACAATATTGCAACAGGCGCGTTTAATGTTGGCACAAAACAAGAATTCTTATGATTTCCGTAGTTGTGTCGCGGCAATCGATTCTTGTATGCAAGATGAATATGTATGTGGTTCTGATTACGAATTATGTTTGGATCCAACTGGCAAATATATTGCTGATGGTGAAATTATCAAGGGTGGAACACCTGGGGTTTCGGGTGGAAGCGTGAAAAACACTGAAACAATCTGCGAATCTGGCCAACGAACAGGCACAACAAACAACTGTGTCCCACAATCTGAATGGACCAGTGGCGGTATGCATGGCCTGTATTCCGTGTGGGATTATGGCACGAACATAAACGCGTTCGGTGGCGGGGTAAGTGAAAATCTGGGTGCATATATCGATGAAAAGTTGGAAAAATGGGAAGACGATTACAAAAAGACGACTGTTTCTTCGGACGATATGGCGACATATTTGTTGCAGAAAATCGGCTATATCGATTCTGATGACAAAGTTCATGGTATGTGCGCATCTGTGATGAAACAATGTCAAGATTACACATACAAAAAGAACTATATGCCGAACAACGAAATCGTTCGTCAATATCTGGCATCGACATTAAACAGAATCAAGGCGCAACAAGATGCAATTTTGTCTGATTATGCCGAAGATTGCCGCAGTGATGTGACATCATGTCTGTCAACAAACGGATACGATGAATCAAACACAACAACAACTGCATCAAAGACAGCGATTAATGCATGCCGTTCTGAAATCCAAACATGTATGTCAGTGTCGGGATATCATCCTGCGGATTCGACAACATTGACGACACGCCTGATGTCTGCATGGGTTGAAACATTGTTGAAATCTTGTCCTGCAAATTATTATTTGCAAGACAGCGGTAACGGTTCAGTCAGTTGTGTTGTATGTCCAACTGATGTGACTGTTGTATCACCATCAACAGGGAATCCGACAAAGGTCAATTTGGAATCCAGTGGTGGTCAAACAACAATGTGCCATTGTCCATCTGGTTATACGGATTATAGCGTTGATTCAACGACGGGTCAACCGAACAAATGCGCAGAATCTAATTCGTAAAACAAAACCGCCCGTTTGGGCGGTTTTTTTGATTATAAAAATTACCAAAACACAAAAAAATACTATTGCACGGGGTTATAAAAATATGATATAATAACACCGTCACGAAGAGTTTTCGTGATGGGGTATCGAAACCCGATTAAGCAGCGCCCGTGATGGCGTTAAAATCTCCAACTATGGTTGGAGGGCAGCCGAATATATAGAATAAGGCGCACAATTTCTGCTTAAATTGTTTCGAGCCTCCAACCACCCTTAAACAAGGTGGTTGTTTGTTTTTGTAAAAAGCAACAAGGAGGGCAAACTATGAAAACAACAACCTTAATATTATCGGCAATCATCGCAGCATTATCGTTCACGGCAAACGCTGAAAATATATCAGGTGCAATGTACTTATCACCCGTGGAAGCAGATACCAACCATCCGGCCCCCACAACAGGATACGCACCACCATACGGCCGTGTAAATATAGATACAACCGACCAAAACCACATCGCCACCACCGCCTATGTCAAGGGCGCCTATAACAGCGCCATCGCCGCAGTGAATAATGTTGCAAACGATGTCAGCGGCAAACAAGATCAATTGGTGAATTTTGAAAGCGGAAATAACCTATCTACAAATGTAGTGGCCGAAGCTGTTATGGATGATGCGGCCATTATTGCAGTGAACGGTACACCACAAGAGAAAAACGCTTTTCGTGCGAATCAGCAACTTAATTTGGAAAATTCATTGGTGACAGCGGGCGGTGTAGTCCACGGAATGGATGCGCTAGCATCTCTAATTGAAAGTAAAATTGACGGAGAAAAACAAGATAAATTGATTAACAGTAGCAATGATGAAATGCTGTCAGTCGTATTAAACGAGGGTGCTCTTCTTGGGGAAGTTATATTAGGAGCGACAAGTCAAGAATACAGTGACATAAAAGCCGATTTGGCCGGCGGTCTATCAAGCGCTGAAAATTTTGATTTGGGTAAAAATCTGATATCGGCCGGTTCCACGCTTGACATTGTCCGTGGTGCAGGAGAAGCCCTGCAAGCCAATATAGATACGGTGCAAACGGCATTAAATAACAAACGTGTTGAAATTTATACTATATGGGACGATGATACTGCCAAACAACAGGTTGCTTTCGTGAACGCTCCTGCACAACAATAATAAAGTGATTTGTCATTCCGAAGGAGTTCGACGAAATTGCGTAATAACGCAATGCCCGTCGAACGACTGTGGGAATCCAGTCTAATTAAAACATCGGCGAAGCCGACAAATTGTTAAACAAAAAAAAGAAACGGTGCGTTGCACCGACACAAAGATATTCTGGATTGCCACGAGTATTCAACAACCCGTCTCCGCAGTAGCGTAGCCGCGGCTTTGCGAAAAGCAAAGACGGGTTGGTTGAATACTCTCGCAATGACAATACCCTTTTTTTTGTGTAATAATAAAACAGATGTCACCCCCTTCGTCGCTACGCGACACTTCGGTAGCGGGGCAGAATTATTTCCAGCACTGCGAATAGAAAGTGTGGCGTGCAAGACTTGGGACGTTGCACCGGATTATAATTTTCTGAATTGCCGTATGTGATTATTCTGCGATATCTGATTTTTTTAATTCGTTTTTAATATTCGCCAATGCCGTTGTGCGTTCGCGGATTTTTCCGTAAAAATCTGATTTTGATAAATTTACCGCGTATTCCAGCGCATGCGCCCATGCCAATGCATCTGAATTTCCATGTGTTTTAATTGAAAATCCATTCAACCCCAAAAATACAGCCCCAGCGTATGAACGCGGATCAATTTTATTCTTTAACCGTTTGAACAAATGAATCAGGAAGAATGTTCCCAATATCGCAATTATAGAACGCTTATAATTCGCCTTTACAATGCGAGAAATCATTTTGGCGGTACCTTCGACCGTTTTTAACATAACATTGCCTGTAAAGCCATCTGTGACGACAACCTGAACATTACCGCCCGTGACATCGTTGCCCTCTACAAATCCGTTATATTCGTATGGCAATTCATCGACATGTTCTGATAACACTTTGTTCAAGCGTTGCAGTGATTCACTGCCCTTGGTCCCTTCTTCGCCGATATTCAAAATACCGACACGCGGGCGTTTCATTCCGCCGATGATTTCGGCATAAACACTACCCAAAATAGAAAAATCAAATAAAATTTCTTCGTCACAATGAACATTTGCGCCTAAATCCAGACCGACGACGCGCGTATCACCGTTTCCCGACGGCAACATAGTCGTTATTGCCGGCCGCGAAATACCGTCAACTGTCTTTAATGCCAATTTAGACAACGCCATCAACACGCCCGTATTGCCCGCAGATACAACCGCCGAAGAATTACCTTCGCGGACGTCTTTAATCGCCATATACATTGACGTATCTTGAGCATGGCGGATAACATCGCGCACTTTGTCAGTCCCCGATATAACCTCGTTCGCGTTGATTATTTCGCAATTGCGCGCGACACGTGGGAATTTACGCAACAATGCACGCAAAATACGTTCGTTACCAAATACGCGGAAAAAAACGCTATCTTCGCCATATTGATAGAGATATTGATTCATTCCCCCCAACACAGCGTTCGGTGCGTGATCGCCGCCCATTGCATCAATCGAAATAATTCTTTTTTCTTGTGACATTTTTACAATGAAAAAGGGCATTGGATAAAACATCCGCGCCCTATTATTCCCTTAAAAAAATCCAAAGGTTATTTAGAACCGCACGCAGGGCAAACATGATGTGGACGTTTCTTTTCGCCACATTTTTTGCAAACCGATACCGGCATAGCAGACAACGCATCATGTGAACGACGTTGTGCAGAACGTGCTTTGCTTGTTTTACTTCTTGGAACTGCCATTTTACAATCCTTTTTATTTCACGAACACTAATTTTATTTAATTTTTACCCATTTGCAAGCAAAAAATTAGTCACTTAACACCTGAGCGATAAACATACCGTGATTGTGCATCAAACCGACCACGGCACTATGGTCATCAAATCCCATATGAAATTTGAACCCCTGTTTTTCCAGCGCAATTATCGTCGCCAACTTGAATTCGGCCGTTGTCCCCGGATAATCATGGGATTTACAAAATACGCGCTTTTTAACATTTGGCAATAAATCATTCAAAAATTTTTCAACTTTTTCTTGGCCCATCGCCCAACGTCCTGTGATAAAAACCAAAGTAAAATCACGTCCCAAAGTTTCCAGAACCGGCAACACTTCCAAATTTGGTTCACCAAAATGGTCGTAATCTGGCACTGCAAACTTATGCGTGACAACGCCGTCTATATCACAAAAAATCGCAGGTATTTCATCCATTTTAGAAATAATGCCCGACGCCATAAAACGTCGGGCATTTCTGATATTTTATTGATTAAATATCCAACAGTTGTTGTTGGGCACCTTCGCGGGCCAATTTTTCGGCACGTTCTTCTTCTTTTGCAATTTCACGAACGCGACGAACGTATGCACCTGTTCCCACAGGTATCAAACGACCAACAACCAAGTTTTCGTTCACGCCAACCAATTTATCTGTTGCGCCACTGATAGCAGCATCAACCAATACTTTGGTTGTTTGTTGGAACGATGCGTTGGATATAAACGATCTGGATGTCAAAGACGCGCGGGTCAAACCGACCAACACTTGGGAAGCCGTTGCGACGCGACCACCATCTTTGGCAACACGTGCGTTTTCTTCTTCGAAATCAACGCGGTCAACAACAGAACCACTGATGAAACTTGTATCACCTGGGTCACTGACTTCGACACGACGTGTCATTTCACGAATCAAAATTTCAATATGTTTGTCGTTGATGGACACGCCCTGCAAGCGATAAACTTGTTGCACTTGTTCAACCATAAATTGCGCCAACGCTTTCTGGCCCAAGATACGCAAAATATCTTGTGGAACCGGATCACCGTCAACCAGTTTATCAGCCTTGTGTACAACGTCGCCGCTGCGAACCAATAAATTAGTTCCCTTTGACACCGCATATTCAACCGGCGCAGTTCCGTCAGTTGGTTCAATGCGAATGATGATTTTTGATTTTGCATCTTCCAATTCAACCGTTCCGTCAATTTCTGCCAATAATGCAGGATTCGCAGGACGGCGGATTTCCAACAATTCTTCGACACGTGGCAGACCGCCCGTAATATCGCCTGTCTTTTTGGTTTGAACCGGAATACGTGCCAAAATATCGCCTGCACGAATTTCGTCGCCATTCGAAACATTCAATGTTGAATATATCGGCAACAAATATTCTGCAACTTTCTTGCCCCCCAACGAAATCACATTACCGTTTTCATCAACGATACGGATAGACGGGCTAAGCGCTTTTTTGGTATTTGTTTTCCAATTGATAACCTTGCGCGAAACGATACCAGTCATAGAATCAACTTCTTCTTGGTATGAAACATTTTCAATCAAATCGTTGAACGATACAATACCGTCTTTTTCAGCAATAATTGTGTTGGAATATGGATCCCATTCGGCAACTTTCTGACCTTTTTCGACGCTATCACCTTCGTTCACAACCAACATAGATGCGTATGGTAATGCGCAACTGAACAATTCTTTGCCGTCTTTGTTAACAACCGCGATTTTGCCGGTACGTGACAATACGACGACACGACCCGCAGAATTAGTAATTGTGTTAACATTATTCAATTTGATTGTTCCTGCAACCGGCATTTCAATAAAGTGAGATTCAGAACCACCTTCGGCAATACCACCAATGTGGA
>CAMZDE010000027.1 GCA_947305255.1 uncultured Alphaproteobacteria bacterium | reverse complement strand
ACACCGCCCTTTCAAGGCGAGAATCCCGGTTCAAATCCGAGTGGGGCTGCCAAAATAAAAAGACCACCCAAAAGGGTGGTTTTAATTTTTGCTCAACCCCCGGGTTTGAACCGCGGTTCACTATGAGTAAGCGAAAACGAGCAGGGCGAAGTTTGAGTGCTAACGAATGCCGCGTAGTCGTGGCGCATTTATGCGACGGACGAGCGAATTCCGAGTGGGGCTGCCAAAATAAAAAGACCACCCAAAAGGGTGATTTTTTATTTGTTTTCCAATACTTTCACAAGTTCGTAAGTTGGGTGTCGAAAAATATGCCCATATTATCAATTTACGAACTTTTAAAAAGAAAAGGTTAGAAATCTAACCTTTTGTGTAGTTCGTATACATTGTGGGTGTTTGATTTATTTTTCTGCCCTATCATATAAATTTTGATTTTATTCTTTTATGTGGTATAATTATTAGTAGCAAAAAAGGACAAAATGGTAATAAATAAATTTATTGGTATCGTAGCTTTGGTTATATTGTGTGGTTGTTATTATAATCCTGAACCACAAATATGTCATTGTCCTGTTTGTCCAACAACTTCTATACCTGTTTCTCCTGTTGTACAATCGGCTCCAAAACAAACAACACCTAAAGAAAACTGTACTTGGTATAGTGTATATGTAAGAAACAATTGGGGTAACAACGGTGTCTTATTCAATTTTGTGCAAGGTAAAAACAAATATGTAAACCCACATACAATTTCTCATAAACCTCGACCTGCAATGGGACATTCTGATAGTAAAATTATTAACGATTTACATTTAGCAGAAAACGAAACATTAAATTTGTGTATGAAAAGAATAGGTACGCAAGAATATACACAAGATTTGTTAAAACCATCTGAAGATCCAATGATGAAACTGTATTACCCAAATCTTGACAAAGCAGTTAAATTTGAAGTTATAAAATATTCCACAGATTATAAAGCAAGTGTTTTTGATGATTGATATAAAGAAACACCTAAGAAAAATATTTAAGGGTGGGGTTGGCACAATTCCCTACGCGGGACCTATATTGGCAGAATATATACCAGCAGAAAATGAATTATCAAAAACGGATTTGATTGAATTAAAAAAGTTTATAAAAGACCCCAAAGAAAAAAAGGGGTTAGAGATTTGGCAATCTTCTGACAAACAAAATTATTTATACATAAATGATAGATTGTGCGAACAACAGGGGTGTGTTATTTGTAGAAGCAACCATATTTATATCACACTATTATACCCATTTGATGATAATAATTATTATTTTTCATTGGAGCCTTCGTTATATCGAGTTGAAATAAAAGAAAAGACCACAACATATGTTCATATTTATTCTTTGAACATTAAACCCGGTGATAAATTAAGATGGATTGCAAAGGGTCTTGTTGAAACGAAGTAAAATGATTAATCAAAATTTTGGCACTTACATTTATTCAAAAATATTTTAACTTCTTTCCCAAATGACAACAAATCGTGCATTTCATCAGTCCGTGAATTGCACAGATGGCCCTGCCCAAAAATTCGAACCGACCTTTTGGGTCGGTTTTTTGTTGGTTTCCCAATACTTTTACGAGTTCGTAAGTTAAGTGTTAAAAACAGACAGCGTTTCACCGATTTACGAACTTTTTATTGAAAACATATTGCTTTTTATTCCTATGCAATTTAATATATCTGTATGAAAATTCGTAAAAATATATTATTATTCAAATTATATTATTTGTTTTCGGCTGTGTGGCCGTTGGCGGCTTTGGCTATCGTGTTTTTTCAAAAAATAACTGGTTCATACGCCTTTGCCTTGGGCGTGTTTTCAATTGTGAACATAGCGCAAAGTGTTGCAGAAGTTCCAACTGGTGTGATTTCTGATAAAATTGGTCGCAGAAAGACGATGATTTTATCGTCTGCTTTAACAGCTTTGGCATACATAATATTTGCTCTGGCGGGGACCTTTGCATATAAATATTTGTTGATTTTGGGTGCTGTAATATGGGCTGTTGCTGATGCGTTTGCATCTGGGACAGACGATGCGTTAATGTATGAAACAATGGAAGAACTAAATAAAGCAGACGAATACGATATAGTATATGCACGTAGTAAAACTTTCGATCAAATTGGAATGGGAATGGGGGCTTTGATCGCCGCTGTTGTCACATATTTTTATTCATTGGCGACTTTGGCGTGGGTTTCTGTGGCATTCAGTGTTGTACCAATAGTTGTTTGTTTGCATTTTGTTGAACCAAAAATTCATAATGGTGAAGATTGTACCTCGATGAAACATTTTATAATCGCAATCAAAGCTTTTTTACAAAATAAAAAATTGCGAATGTTGTCAACAATACAAATGTTGAGTCGCGGTATCAGTTTCGCAGGGCACAGGTTCGAAGGAGCTTATTTTAATATGTTGATACCGACATGGGCGGTCAATATAGCGCGCATAATAAAACAAACCTGTGGCGCAATAAGTTTTTATATTGCTCCATATTTTCGTAAGTTTGGTTTTTATCGAATCTTGGTTGCGTCCACTATTGGGATGACCATAATAAAAACAACTGCTGTCGTATTAAATAATTTTGCAACGCCATTTATACAATCGTGTGTAAATATTTTTTGGGGCACGACATCCACCGCAGAATCGGCACTATTACAGAAAGAGTTATCACCAAAACAACGTGCAACAATGGGATCAATAGTTTCTTTACTTGGTGGAATATTGTCTGCTGTGATTTATGTTCTTGTTGGTGTCGTTGCAGATACGACATCTGTATGGTTCGCAGTTGTAGCATTAATTGCAAGTAATTTATTTATTAGTGCCGGATATTATTGGATGTTGAAAAAATATAAACAATGATGTTTCGTATTGTTCAATAAACTCCTTAACATCTTTTCCAAATAACAAAATTTCATGAATAAAATCAGTTCGTGAATTACACAGATGGCCCTGCCAAAATTCAAAAATCGGGTTTTATGCCCGATTTTTATTTGTTTTCTAATATTTTCACGAGTTCGTAAGTTGTATGTCAAAAACTATAACCGTTTTGCTGACTTTCGAACTTTTTATTTCATCGTAGACTGCAAACTATCACGATATTGCCTGATTTGTTCTTTTGTTTGTAGATATTCTTTATAATATGGCAAAGCTTGCTCATATTGCTTTACTTTATTATCAATAACAGATTGTTTAGCTTTTTCTTCCTTTTCTTTTATTCCTCTTGGTATTATGACACCACCCACCATGTAAATGGTACAACCGAATAAAACAATTATTGCACATGTACCGAGATAATTATATTTCCTTTCTCGTTTTTGTTCTTCTTTTGTCATTATGTATCCTTTTGCAATGCGATTATATCTTAGCAATTTTAGTATTACAAGTTCAAAAATAACTTAACATCTTTCCCAAACCTCAACAAATCTTGTATCTCATTTGTTCGTGAATTGCACAGGGCGGTTTTGAATTGATTTTTTGCCTGTTTTATGGTATAATATTCGTAATTCGATGGGTGGCGTTTGCTGCCTGTTTTTTTATTCCGCCGCGTGGCGGTTTTTTTATTTCAGGAGAAACGTAAATGAATTTCAGTAATAATGGTATGAATTTATTAAAACGCCTTGAAGGCTGTGTAAAATCTGGCGATAAACATATTATTTATGATGATAAAACCGCTCAACCCGTGGGTACGAAAAAACCTTTGCCGGATGGGGCAACAATCGGATATGGGCATTTAATAAAATCGGGCGAAGATTTCAGAAAAGGTATTGATGAAGCGCGCGCGACCGAATTATTGCGTCATGACATAGTGGCGGCGGAACGCGCTGTTCGAAAATATGTTTGTGTTCCGATAACGCAAAATCAATATGATGCATTGGTGATATTTGCTTATAATTTGGGGGACGCCAATTTTGCAAATTCAACCGTTGTAAAATACATAAACGACCCGCAATTTCATAGCGATAAATACCCAACATTAAAATCTGCATGGATGGCATGGAACAAATCATCAGGTCGCGAAATAGTCGGTTTAACGCGGCGCAGAATCCAAGAATGGGAATTATTCAACGGTTAAATATTATTCTGATTTGCATACGGTGACAAAAGGACTGACCGATTCACCAGAATTTATGCCATAGTCGCATTTTTTACAATGGAACATATTATCGCGACTGCCGACTGGGATTTCGCCTTTCTCTAGCAAATCGGCCACAACGATTTGGTTGCCGTCATTGTTCAGAATACCATCAGCTCTGGAATGTTGGGTGAATCCGAAATAGATGCCTTTGTTTTCTGTGGCAAGACATTCGGAGGCTTCACCATCTGGGAAACATGATTTCGAATTTATTTTTGTCGCATCGGGCAGGCAAACAAATTCATACGCCCCAGTCGCAGTATTACAAATTTTTACAGGATGCAAACACGACGAATTACAATGTGTAGGTTTAACACGGATTGTATTACCAACTGTCGCGCGCGGACTGGAATACATAAATGTACTAGATTTATCAGAGCAAGGCGACGCTTCTTCACTGCCTTGGTATTCTATGCATGAATATATGTTGGTTTCAGGATCTATGGTTAAATCATATCCGTCAGGACATGTTGGAATGTCTGCTTGGGATACACATTCCGCGGTGCCGTCACCATAGCATGCGCATGTTTTTTCTGATGAACAATTTAATTGAGTGCACGTATCTTCGCAATCATCGGTATATAAAGGGTCACACAATGCAGTGGCCGGATTAAGCGCAAATCCATGCGGACAAGATGCCTGTGGGTTTGCCTCTATACATAACCAACGACCATAACGCTGGACAGCGATAGTGCCTTCGGGACAAGTGTTTTTATCCCCAGGTATCAATGGATATATGTACATATACGGAATCTGGTATTGCATGATATAAACCAAACGACCGTTGTTTTCTTCGTAATCAGATGAATCCAATCCGGCCGATTCAAAAATATTTTTTTCAATCACACGTTGACCCGACATATCGGCCGTGATTAAATAGGCAGTGTCTTCTTCGAGTGAATATTGGTATAGTCCCAATGAACCTTTGTCCTGATAAAGTTTTTCAATAACTTTTAACATGGCAGCGTGTTTATCGCTATCCAATTGTTTTGAATATGTGATAATGTAATTAAATGCCGGTCTGTCACTGCACGGTGTCGGGGAATATGTAGCCGTTGTACAAACATATCGATACGGTTGTGTATCAGATGCGGCGTCCAAATATTTATCAACGCAAGAATCAGTATAACTGGTGCTGTTCATGCCGGCGTTTTGTGCCGCGATGACGCATTCTGCGACCGAACGCAAATCCGCCATAGTTATAACGTTATCTGTTTCCAAATTTTCCAGATTCTGGGACGGGCTATACAAAACGTAATATCCAATCATCAAAAGCGTGGTTAAAAATAATAAAAAAATATTCATCATTCCCCCTTGCGATTTTACAAAAGTATAGCTAAGATAGAGAAGGGTAGCAACAGAAAAAAGATGAAAAAATTATTTTTATGTTTATTTTTAACCGCATGCAGTTTTCGACCTGTGTTTTCAGGGAATGATACAGACGTTTATGTCGCGCCAATCAGCGGTATCAACGGTATAGAATTGCGGAATTCTTTGAACGCTAAATTTGGTGGCATGCATAATCAGAATGCAAAATATACTCTGGTGGTCGATTTACAAAATCCGATTACGACGTATAAGGCTTTTGAACGTGCTGGTGATGCCAGTTGGCAGGAAGTAAAATTGAACGCGTCATATGTGTTAACACAAGACGGCAAAGAAATTGCCAAAGGGTATGAATCGGCCGCGGAAAGTTACACTTTCGTCAAATATCTGGTCGCATCGAATGCATCGTACAATAACGCGGTGTTGAATACTATACATGTGTTGGCAGACAATATCAGCATGCGCGTTATTACTGAAACGCAAAAAAATAACGATTAAAAATGAAGTGGAAAGAGGCTGATTTTAATTCGTGTATATCAGATATCAATGCGGTGTTGATATATGGCCCAGATGCAGGATTGGTCGATGAATTCTGTGATAAAGCAATTGAAAAGTTAGAAATAGACAAAGATAATTTATTAGCTATTGATGCTGACGAATTACGTGAAAAACAAGATGCGCTGTTCGCAGAAAGTTGCAGCCCGTCCATGTTCGGTGGCCGTAAAGCAGTGATAATATCGGGGGCCGGCGATAGTGATTGCAAGATTATTTCTGAATTGGTAACGTCGCCGTCATTATGCGCCACGGTGATTATAACTGGCGGTGATTTGCGAATTGGCCCGTTACGTAAATTATTTGAAGACGGTAAAAATATTGCGGCGATTGCGTGTTATACCGACGATACAAAAACACTTGAAAATTTAATCCACCAAGAATTATCTGTGCAATCAGGAATACGACAAATAACGCCTGATGCGATGTCGTATATGTTGTCGCACATGGGCGGCGATAGGGGAATTACGCGCGGTTTCTTGAAAAAGATAGCAATATATGTTTCTGATAAACATGTTGTTGAATTGGAAGATGTAGAAAAATGTTTGCCAGATACATCTGCATCCAGTGCGGACGATTATATGTATTCTTTGACGGCGGGACATATTAATCCAACTATGGTTGCGCTGGATAGGTTGTTATACAGCGGCGCCGATGCAAATATGTTGATTCGTATGCTGTATAATCATTTTAATAAATTGTTGACGGCAGTTGTTGATGGTCAATTGCCAAAACTGTTTTGGAAAGTTGCTGATAAATTCAATAGCGCGATAAAAATTTGGCCAGAGAAAGAAATAGTGAATGTGCTATCTAAATTAAACGATTTGGAAAAAATGTGCCGAACAAATGGTATGCAACCAGAAGTTTTAATTCGTGATTTTTCATTAAAATTGTCTGTGCGTGCCGCAAAATTGGCTTTGAAACGGAGAAAATAAAAATGTTGTCATCTGTATATGCACCAAAAGATTTTAAAAGATTGCGTGTTGTGGGCGATTTGGTCGCACGCTGTTTTGATTTTATAACGCCATACGTTGTTGCAGGTGTTTCGACAGGGGAAATAGATAGATTGGTTGCACAATTTTTGAAAGAAAATGGCGCGCGGTCATCTGATTTGGGATATATGGGATATCCTAAAAATATTTGTACATCGGTCAATGATGTTATTGTGCATGGTATCCCCAGTGATGAAGTTATTTTGAAAGATGGCGATATTGTGAATGTCGATTTGACTGCAGAATTTCACGGATTCCACGGCGACGCATCGCGTATGTTTATGATTGGAAACGTGTCAAACAAAGCACGCGAATTGGTTCAAACCTGCCAAGATGCGTTAAATGCCGCTATTTCTATTTGTGCACCGGGGGTTCCGTTGTCTGAGATTGGCAAAACCATAGAGGCGGTTGTAAAACCCCACGGTTTTTCTATATCGCGTGATTTTGTTGGACACGGTATTGGCAAAGTCATGCATGATGAACCCCAAATTTATCATTTCTATGATAAAATGTGGGACAAGGTAAAGATGGTCCCAGGATTGGTATTCACAATCGAACCGATGATAAATACAGGAAAACCAGATTGCAAAATTGATGCGGATGGTTGGACAGCACGAACTGTTGATGGTGGTTTATCTGCCCAGTGGGAACACACATTGGGTATAACCGAAGATGGTGTAACCATATTCACAGAAAAAATGATTCATGATTAAAACAGATGAATTACAATCTTTGCAACATGGACATCGGGCGAGGCTTCGTCAGAAATTTTTAGACGGCAAATTGGCAGAATATGAAATTCTGGAATTGTTATTAACATATGCTATACCACGTCGCGATGTCAGGGTTTTGGCGCGCCAACTTTATAAAAAATATGGGAACGTGCAACAATTATTGGCCGCGCCAATCGAAGCTTTAATGGAAAACGAAGGTGTCAAAGAAAACACTGCTATATTTTTCAAAGTGATTCATAAATTGTTAGAATTGGAATATAAATGCGTGTTGGATAACGAACCGATATTTCACGATTATGATAGATTGGTTCGGTATTGCCAATCATTGGTTGCAGGAAAACCAATCGAAGAATTTCACGTGCTGTATTTGGATTATCAATATAAATTAATCAAAGATGTTTTGCATAGTTCTGGAACCACAGATTGGGCCGCGGTATATGTTCGTGAAATTGCTAAGAAAGCGTTAGATTTGAACGCACGTAGTGTTGTTTTGTTGCATAATCATCCAACACCAGGTATTTCTTTTTCGTCCCAAGATGTCGATATTACCAGTGAAATAGTAAGAACGTTGGCACAATTGGAAATCACGGTCTATGACCATTTGCTGATATCTGGGGATGTTGTTTATTCTGCGCGGAATATGAATTTATTAAAATAATTCTTTGACGTCACAAATTGGGCGAATTTTTTGACGTGTTGACGATGTCAATTTGTTTTCTTTGGTCAAACCATATTCTTGACGGTACGCCATTGTGGGGGTCGGCCATGTGTCGCCTAATTCTCGGGAAATAACCGTAATTTTGAATGTGGGTTTGAACGCAAATTGTATTTGTTGTAAATCGCAAGATGCACCATTTGTAGTTCTAAGATTATTTGGTGTTATATCAATATACGTGTCGCCTTTCTTTAATTCTATTTTATAAGAATAATACGAATGCGCATTACCGGTTTGTGTGAAAGTTTTTGTGATTCTGTCTTTGATGCCGTCTTGGTTTATATCAACATAATAAATGCTTTTTTCAGACACACCAATATCAAATTCATCCAAATCATATCTGGTTATTGAATCAGCGTTATGTAATCCATCGCTGAACTTTTGTATTTGTTCGGGGACTTCATAATCATTTACAGTCATCATCATTTGTGGTTTTACTGTATTTTTTTTATGCGCATTGTAAAAAACAAAAGCAACCACACACAAAACGCATATAATTAAAATCCAGATAAAATAAGATGTCTTTTTCATAAATATTCTTCTTGGTTTTATAATGTTTGTTCGATTCCTGGAACCCAGCCTTCAATTTTTTGCATCGCGCGGGCGATTTTCATTAAATCATTATCACTTAAATCACCAATCACGGCGTTAATTGATATCCCTGTTATCGCAGAAACATGCTTCGCATATTTATCTGGATTATTACCATCATTTGACGGTGACCAACGATTCATAGCGTCTTTGATTGATAAATTCACATAATTTTTTGTTTGTAATAATTTTGTTATCGCGCGCAATCCTGTCTTTTCATCGGGAAACACGGCCCATCTATCGGTTTCACCAATCGCACCATTTTGACGCGCAAATTCTGATTTTACAATATTCCCAGGGTTATTATTGCGCCATGCAACCGATCCACCCGAACGTTTAATTTTATCGCCGTTTGATAATACATAAATTGTTGCGTTGTTGCTGTATTCAACCGAACGAACATTTTGTGTGGACGATGTTTGACGTTCCTGAGAATCGTTTTCGTTTTTTTCCGTAACGGTCGCATTTGAATTTTCTGTCGATAAAATTATTCCAGAATCAACCACATTAAAAACTTCAAAATTTGATTCGTGACCGTTTTCACCAAAACGTTTTTCGCGCGCATCTAATAAATCATAAACAGCCGATAATTGTACATGTTTTACATCGCATTGTGTCGCGAATAAATTATCACCATATATTACATTCACGATAGGTTTAACCAATGCAAACACACAAAAAATTAAAATCACAGTTTTTGCATTATTGAATATAGTATTTATATTCGCACCATTTTTTATATAAAGCGCCCCCCAACCGAATAACATTATTGCTGTGAAAACCAGAACGACAATCCATGCAAAATCTAAGAAAGCATCAATCGCAGGAAATATACATGACGGATCTTGGAAATATACAAACCTGTCATCAATACCGAAAACATTCAGTCCAGAATTAGTTAACAAATTTATAATTGTTACGTTGTCCATACCTTATTTCTTAGACGATGCGGTTGTGAAAAATCCGGGGACTGAAAATTCTTCGTCATTTGCAGCGACACCCGCCCAACCGAATAAATCGCCTAATCCTTGGTCATGATGTTTTGATTGTTTGAATGGTAAAATATTACGTAATTTGCCGATTTTGCTGCGACTGGTGGATTTTGTGTTTGACGTGATTTTATCTTGGGTTTGAACGAATTCTGTCGCTAACTTTTCCAATGTCGCATCAATGTTTTCAGATTCGTCTTCTGCCGCTGGTTTTGATTCTGTTAAAGCCTGTTCTTCCAAAATGTCTTCGTTTAATGGCTTCATTTCAGACAGCAATTTTTCCAAATCAGGTTCATCAGAATCAATATCTTCGGCATCTTCGGTATCTTCGATAACTTCGTCAACAACCGGTTCAATTTCTGTATCCATAGTTGTTTCTTGGGCGACATCTTCGATAATTTCTATATCGTCATTTGATTCGGATTGTTGAATATTATCATCGGATTCATTCGTTGACAGCACAGATAATATCGGAACGATTTTTTCATCTGGTTCTGTTGGTGTTTCGTGGGTTGTTTCTGGTGTTTCGATTGGTTCAATAATCGCTTTCTTTGTGCGGGAACGTTTCTTTTCAGTCTTTTCAACAACAGGTTCGATAATTTCAGGTGTCGATATCGATTCGGTCACAATATCGTCTGCAACATCATCATCTATGTCATTCACAACAGGTGTAACGTCATTTGTCGAAACGTTTTCTTTCACATCAGCGTTTGATAACCCCGCGTCATCTTCATCAATTGGAACGCCAAATAATACAGTATCTTTATCAAGGTTTAACGCATTTCGAACCTCGTTAAAAGCGGCACGAATATCCGTCATATCAAAAATTTCATTCCCAGAAATATAGATAATTTTTGTCTTCATAAAATACAACCCTATGTTTAACGAAACAATTATATCATATTTTCCGGTTGAACGCATATAAAAAATGTCTTAAAATAGCAATTATCATGGATATCAAACAACAGATTTTTCAAGAACTGGATTCGGTGGAATCTTTGGTGATGCATCTGCGCGCGGACGCGACCTGTGCCAGCAAACAGACGGATTTAGAGGTTGCAATCTTGACTAAACAGATTAAAAATCTGCGCGAAAAGAATGAAAAAGCCAAAAATTTAATCGAAAAATCTGTATCTATATTGGAAAAGTTGAAAAAATGAGCGTCGTTTCGATACCTATTGTTAACAGAAATTACCCGATGGGCTGTGAAGACGGTCAGGAAGGACGCCTGATTGAATTGGGACGTTTGGTTGACGCACGTGCGCGCCAAATTTTGGATAAAATCGGCCCATTACAGGAATCTGCATTATTGGCAACATTGTGCATCGTTTTGATTGATGAAATCCAAAACAGAAAACAGATGCCAACCGTATCAGACGAAGATTTGCATGAAATATTGGCACGAATCCGCGAAATAAAACACAAGATAGCATAAAAAAACCGCCGTTTTGGCGGTTTTTTGTTTTATAACAATCTTCCAATTGCAGTGGCAGTATCGCACATACGATTCGAAAACCCCCATTCGTTGTCATACCACGCCGTCACATGCAAAACGGTTCCGTCAACAACCTTGGTCTGGGACGCGTCAAAAATCGCACTATGCGCATCAGTTGTGAAATCTTTGGACACCAATGGTTTATCGTTATATGCCAAAATGTCGGATTCATTGGCACGCATCGCAGCGTTCACAGATTCAGGTGTCACTTTCTTTTTCATATTTAACACCAATTCCACCACAGAAACATCAGGCGTCGGGACGCGTATCGCGATACCGTCTAATTTGCCGGCTAATTTTGGCAGAACCAAACCAATTGCCTTTGCTGCGCCAGTGCTGGTTGGAATCATAGACAAATTCGCAGCGCGCGCACGTCGAAAATCTTTGTGGTTTTTATCTAATAATTGTTGATCGCCAGTATATGCATGAACCGTTGTCATCCACCCATTTTCAACACCGAATTTTTTATCCAGCACATTTAATACCGGTGCCAAACAATTCGTAGTGCACGATGCGTTTGAAATAATTTTATCTTTCTTGGTCAATGTTTTTTCATTCACACCATAAACAATAGTTTTATCGGCACCCGCGGACGGCGCAGAAACCAAAACGCGTTTTGCCCCACAATCCAAATGAACGCGGGCTTTGTCCGCACTGGTGAACAAGCCAGTGCATTCCATAACAACATCGATTTTCATTTTTGCCCATGGCAATCTGGACGGATCGCGTTCCGACAAACATTTAATCTTTTGTTTGCCGACCAAAATATAATCGCCGTCCATTTTCACATCCATAGGCAATTTTCCATGAACCGAATCGTATTCCAGTAAATAAGCGTTTTCTTCGGCCGGTGCCAAATCATTGACCGCGACAAATTCTAAATCTTTGCGCCCAGATTCCAATGCAGCACGCAACACCAACCGTCCAATACGTCCAAAACCATTAATTGCAACACGAATTTTTTTCATTTGTTTATCCTTTCCTTTACTTTCCTATATAATATCACGTGATGGGGGTAAAATACAATTTGATTTTTTTCTAATGTGTGCTTGAAAAAAATGACTAAGGATTTTATAATCGTCAATATGAGATATGATTCAATAATTATAGCGGGCCCGACCGCATCTGGGAAATCTGATTTTGCGCACGAATTGGCAAAACGTATAAATGGCGCAATTATAAATTGCGATAGCGTTCAAATTTACCGTGATATTGAAACTATATCAGCGTCACCGTTTGCGGGTCGTCACCAAACTAATTTTGATGAAATTGACGGTGTGCCATATAAATTGTTTTCTATTTTGCCATTGTCTGAACACATCAGTGTCGCAGATTACCTGACGTTGGCGACGACGGCT
>CAMZDE010000026.1 GCA_947305255.1 uncultured Alphaproteobacteria bacterium | reverse complement strand
TTTGCATCCAACCCAGTAATTAACAATATTTCAAGAATACTGAACGGGCGTGGGTCAGTCCATGTTCCATCTGATAATGGTCTTCCGGGGTGTATTGTTCTGTGTCCACCAGGATTATCATTATGTTGCATTACAGTTGCAGCAGGCATTCCCCAACAATTTCGTTGTTCATACGAATCAAAAGCCGCTTTGCTTCTTGAACCATCTTTATTGGTAGGCAGAAATTCATCTTCATTATCCTGTGCCGAACTGCCAGTTTTTGTATGGCGTAATTCATCAATCGTCTTATCATCCATACCTTTTGGGAATTCATGCCATTTATATTTAGATGTATCACCAGGCTTGTTTAATGATGGTAAATGCCCGATAGCTTCCATCAAAGTTTTCCACCGTTCGTCTTTTTCTGGGAACAGCCATTTACCTTTTTTAGAAGCAAGAATAAACGCGCGTTTTCTTTTCTGGGCAGTATCATAATCACAACCATAAACAATGGCGATATTGACGATATAACCCAATTTTTCAAGTTCCCGTTTCACATAAGTACCGAGATTGATTTTTTCTTTTCCGTTCACTTCTGGCCAATTTTCTGGTGAAGCGGTTAAGAATCCAGGAACATTTTCAATTAATATGTATTCGTTCACATCATTAACCCGTCGTGCCAATTCAAGAACAGGGAAAATCAATCTGGCGCGTGGATTGTCAAAATTACGCTTGCCAGCAACACTAAAATCTCTACAAACTGGGCTGGCCAATATTAATTTATTTTTATGTTTTAAATGAGCCGCAACAGTTTTTTCAAAAATCACTGGGTCATCAATGGAACCTTGGATAACTTCGGCATTTTTGTGGCGTTCTCGATACCACCGGCACCGAATTTCTTCAAGTTCATTAACAACTGATGGAAACAAACCTATTTGTTCCAATTTTTCTTCGCCAACACCCACGGACGCGAAACATTGTGTATAATATAATACTTGTTTACCGATGAAACTATTAAAATCAGGCCTTTTCCCAAATTCACCTTCAAATTTATCTGGAACATTGTTGCGCTTGAAATGTTGTTTACGAACGATTTTCAAAGCCATATCACGATTTACAATTTTACCGTCTTTAACTGCTTGTTCCTTTGCTTGTTCAACGGCGTCTGGCGTTAATTTTTGCAAATCCCAAGAAACTCTTTCAGATATACCCAATTCAGCCAAAATTTCTTTTTTACACTTATCAACATCAGCGTCGGGAAGTTTCAAATCTGTTCTTTTCCCTTGCTTTGTGGGTAATTGTTTCAAATATTGGCCCAATTTTAACCCAGCTTCCAAAGTGTTTTCAGCATGTTTTTGTGTCTTTTGTAAAACATGAATATACCATTTCCCCTGTATTTTTAATTTTTTCAACAAGGTTTTTCCTAATTCTCCCGCTCCTTCTTGAACAGCCATATAATTATTTAAATCAATTGGATTATCAGGAACAGCAACAGACGCATCCACATTTAAAAAATCCGGCAACTTTTCATCAACCAGCGCAGGACACACAATTTCTGGAACAATTTCAACTTCATTTTTAGACGGTTGTTCACCATTTAAAAACGCATTACGATTTTGAATCATTTTATCAAGGGAAGATTCAACCCCATTAATTAAATGTATCATTTTAAACTCCTTTATTTTTTTCGATACATTTATTCAGAACTGTTGCTGAAAGGGGTTTTCGTAAAAAAATTTTAAAAATCGTAAATTCAAAAAATAAAAAAACGCTAAAAACAATTGGTTATAAAGCAAAAATTTTTTTATTTTTTTATAAATATTTTTCGTTTGCATTAAATTTAGGGGTGTTTTAATATTCCAAATGGAAGATAAAAAGGGTGAATATGCGTCAAGAAACATGGGAAGAAATCAATTATCGCAAAGAACAAGAAGCAGAAAATTTGATAAAATATGGTGAAGAAGCCCAATTATCATTATTGCATGATATTTTTGCATTGGTTTTTCACATTCAACATTATATTGAAAACGCCACAAAAGATATAAATCTGACAAAGATGTTAATGGCGTTGCATTTTAGGGAAAATTTAACACAGGCGGATATTGCACGGGATTATGGTATACCTGGTGGCACACTCGGGAACATTATCGCCCAACATACCGTTCCAAAAGCAACCGAAGAAACTGCATTGATAACTATGATACCAGACCCAAATAATAAACGGCGCAGAATTTTAAAATTAACACCCGCAGGGGAAAAGCAAGCAGAACAAATGATGTTTTTTATGGATAATGTTTTAAATAATATGAAAGAAATGGATAAAAAATCGCCATCTGTAAAATATGATTATTTACAAAGTATATGTAATCAGGTTCATAAATTGTGTAGGTATACGACCGGCAAAGAAGATATATTAAATATGGTGTCTAAAAATAAGAAGTTTGTTTCATGGGAAATAGAAGATGAATATTGATGTTTTTACTGAATAAGCCATTGATAAAAAGTGTCCCCACGCGTAATAAAGGGCTTTTACTGTAAAATAGACTTATTTACATCAAAGTTGGCAGGTGGAAATATTATCGGTGCATTGAAATGTGATTTTGGGGAACAGGTAAAAATCGACAAAAAAGCTTAATGCAAGTTGGGTAGGCCTAGTTTATTCTTGACTTGCTGAATCTCTTGGCCTATCGTAATGATGTCGTTGTATTCGAGTGTTCGTGAATTGCACACCGAGCACAACCAAGAATTCAACCGGCATTTTGCCGGTTTAATTTTTGGTTGTTTTGTGGTTGCGGTTCGACCGTACAACTTTAATTTATCTCGGTATCGATATTATTAAAATCACAACCTGCATTATTCCATTTCCAATGTCCATCAGTGTTTATAAATATGTTTTCAGGATGTTTTTTGTTGTAGTACACTTTTATGTTGTCTAATTCAACCAGTTTAGGAATTTCATAAGTATTACAATCGTATCCTATTCCCCAAGCGCAATTTTTAATAATTATTTTATCGGACTGTTCGTCATATTTTGAACTGCCGTACCAATCACCAATGTCATAATGACAAAAAATTTGTTCTGGGGCTTTGTCTGTAATGGAATATGCATAATTTGGACAAATAAAGAATAAAAGAAGTCCGAATACAACATTTTTTTAGATAACATATTTTTTCTCCTCTTGCCGTATCACTATAACATTTAAAATTGTTTAATGCAAATTCAGTGAATATGTGTCAAAAAAAGGTTTTTGCTTTCGGGTTTTTATGATACAATTCTTGTTGAATATCGGAGAATGTTATGTTTGATAAGATAAAAAAATTTATTGAAGCCAAGCGTATTTTAAATAATTGGGATTATGTATTCGAACAAAATCCAGAAATAGAAAAAATAGGTTCAAGAAACGAATATATGGAATATGTTCAGACTATATTCCCAAATAGTAAATCTAGGCAGGTTTTGTTTCATGGTGGCAGAAAGGGTATAGATAAATTTATGACACCAAAAGACCCAAATTTTAAGAAAAACAAAGGAATAGGAACTGCTACAAAAGATTATGGAATTTATTTTACTGCGGACAAAGGTATGGCAAAGCAATATACCAGAGGACACAAAAGAAAAGATAGACAGATATATTGTGTTTTTGTGAATGCAGAAAAACCTGTGTTCACAGATGTTTGGTTCGCTTTACAAATAAGAAAGGCAATAAATGAAGATGTTTTTTGGCCGGCAAAAATAACTGATAAAGATTATAAAAAACTTAGTGATGCAGGCTATGATTCTATCATATGGGGCGGCGAAAGGGGCGAAGTTGTCGTTTTTGATCCAAAGCAAATTCATATTTTGGGAACGCAAGATGATTTAGATAAATTTAGACAATGGAAAACAAATAAAATGATGACTCAAGTTATTGCACAAAATTTTGGTCATGAACAAGGTTAGATAAAAAATCAATATAAATTCGGCGGGTTTAATTTCTCTTTCGCTTCACCAATCTCTTGTCTGATTTCGATTAAATCGGTTCGCGAACTGTATATGTACCCCAACCAAGAATTTTCGTTAAGAAAATTCAGTGTCGCCCCGTGGACATTAGTATATTACCGTTATAACAAAAAAGTTGATTTATATTTTTATATATACTAGGCTTTTAATGTGTGAGATAAAAAGAAAGGAGAAAGGCTCATGAAAAAATCTCGTAATTTATTATGGGGGATATCAATTTTGCCTGCATTGTTGATAATGCCTGCGGTGGCTGTAAATGTGGACAATTTTGCAGATTTTACGGCAGCGTTAGAAAACGGTGGTAATGTAACTTTGTCTGGTGATTTGATTTTGGGGGCTGCTTCGAATGTTGTTGCGGACACTGTTGTTGATGGTGGCGGTCATGTATTGTCTGGCACTGTATTTAATGCCACGCAACAAGGTGAAGCCACCAGTAGTTATGTTTGGGATTACACAAAAACAGATGAAACGTCTGGGACAATATATGGTGCGTCTTCTTCGATGAATGTTGGGACAGTGGTTTATTCTGATGCAGACAGAACACAAGAATTTGGAACTGTCACAATGAAAATAGGCCCTTCTTCTGCTTATCAGTATTCTGTGGATAGCGGGACAGAAAAAGCAGTGACATATTCTGCAGAGGATAGTTCAGGTAAATACCTGGCTTTCAAAGATGAAAATGATAATTTGATATATGCTTATGTGAACAAGACTGAACCAACTATTGAAGATATCACTGTGTCCACAAAGTTTTATTCCACAATGTCAACCGCTGCGGCTAACCAGGTGGCGATAGATGGTTTTGCTGTTGATGGCGAAGGCAATTGTACCGTCAAAGAACATGAAACTTTCACAATTCAAGCGACAGAAAAACCACATGTGACGTATCTTGCTGGGGATAATGAATATTATATTGCGCCATCATCTGCTACGTCAACGGTGTTGGTGAAAACGTTGCATGATACAAAGACTTTATCATCGGCGGCTGCGGGTATGTATGATGGTAACGTTGTGGCTTTGCCGGGCAATTTTGTAATAGAAGACAATGTTGATTTCACATTGAAAAACATGAGTGCAATTGATAATCCGTTTTCTATTTCTGGTGGCGCGTTGATTTCAACAAGAAACACGACAGCTACTGAAAAACTTGGTAATATTGTGATAGATAATGTTAATGTTGATGGTTCGGCCACCACTAATAAATTGGGTGGTGTGGCGTCTTTGTATAACCACAATGTAAATATAAAAGATTCTTCATTTAAGAATGCTGTTATGAATGTGACGGTTAGTGGAGGTGCTACTGTTGGGGGCGTTTTATATGCCAATAACTCTGATGTAATCGTTGATGAAGGGGTAAAATTCCAGAATAATAAGGCTGGTAATGGGGGGGGCATTTATATGGAGAACGGGTCAACCTTGACTTTGCATCAAGATACATTGTTCAAAAATAATGCGGCAGTGTATCCGAACGGTGGTAAGGGTGGTGCCATTTATGTTAAAGACAGTAAATCTTCTTTTGCATTGAATGGCGCGACATTTGAAGGTAATTCTGCAACTGGTTCTGGGGGAGCGATTTTTCTTGATGCTTATAATCCAGAACAGACAATAGGTATAACAGCTAAATTTTATAATAACACGGCACAACAGGCGGGGGCGGTTTATTTACCAACTTCTAACCGTGCAGTTCTTATAAGTGATGCTGTATTTACAAATAATAAAGCAACAGGTTCGACCAGTGCGTTGGGTGGTGCAGTTCTGGTTAACGGACAATATTCTGTGAAAGCGAACACAGGGACAGGACCAAATGATAATCCAATAACATCTGAAATGTTGGCCGAAAATTTGAAGACAGTTCAAATAAACGGAACATCATTTAGTGGTAACGAAGCGTTCTACATTGATGACGATGGCATGTATTGGGGAACCGGTGGCGCCATTGGTCAATCAATGGTCACAAGATATAAATATTTTAGCAACGGGCCGTTGTGGTCTTATGGCGAAATTTTGGGTATAAATAATTCGCAATTTACAAACAACATAGCTGGTGCAGAAGGTGGTGCGTTGAATTCTGATTCTAAATTGAACATCTCGAATTCTTCGTTTGTAAATAATAGAACGTTGGGAACTGCGATAGGTACAAATTTGAATGATTCTAATGAAGGTGGTGGTGCGATATTTATGTATGATGACAGTATCGCAACAATCATAGACTCGACGTTTGAATCGAATAAGTCAGGAACATGGGGTGGTGCTATTTCTACACGTGGCATATCTTCTGCACAACCAGGGGCCGATAGTTCTTTGGCTGTTTCTGGCGGGACGTTTAATACCAATAGTGCTGTCTATGGTGGTGCCATTGCGAATTCTTTGAAGAATACTGTGGCGGAAGAAGTCGTGACTAAATATGGTGCAACAATAACAGACACAACGTTTACTGGTAACACGGCAACGACAAATGGTGGTGCAATTTATAATAACGGTGATATCGTTTTTGCTGGGACAAATACATTTACTGGTAATACTGCGAATGGTGTTGCGAATGATATTTACAATCTTGGTGTTGTGAATGTTTTGAGCGGAACAACCACTATGGATGGCGGTATCGATGGAACTGGTGCTTTGACGATTGCAGATGGTGCAACGTTGAATATGGGTGTTGCGTCGATAGTTCAAAATACTGTCAACCTGAACGGAACATTGAATGCGACGTTGTTGAATGCTAATAAATATGCATACTTTGATGTAGAAACATTTAATGTGTCTGAAAATGGTTCGTTGAATTTGTCTTTGAAGGGCGTCGGCGAATACGAAGTATTCAGAGATGATATAATCGATGCAGATGTTTTATTCGATTCGAATTTGTATGATATCGCATGGAACGACGCGGGGGATACAATTACTGTATCGCTGAGACCTGTGGATGACATTATTGCAGATACTGGTTTGGATAAAGAAGCGGGCGCGGTTATCACTTCTGTTGCTATGGCAGCTTCTAGTTCAGATTCAGCGCAAATGCAAGATATGTCTTTGAGATTGCAAGATGCGTTGGCGTCCGGTGATACCGCATCGGTTGAACATGCAGCCAAGGCGATACATCCGGAAACAGAATCGGTTGTTCAATCTGTATCGTCGTCTGTCCAAAGCACTGTGACGTCCTTGGCGTCGGGTCGTATGTCTATGCCGACCGTTGGACGTAATGGTGGTGATGTAAAGATGACATCTGGTGGCGTTTGGGCCCAAGGCATCTTTAATAAATCAAAACAGAATGATGCGTTTAATGGATATACACGCGGGATTGCTGCGGGTATGGACGGCACAATCAACAAAAACTGGACGATTGGTGCGGGGTATGCGTTCGCGCATTCTGATGTGACAGCGACCGCACGTGATACAGAAATCGATTCGTCTTCGGTGTTCTTGTACGGTCAATATAAACCAAGCGCATGGTACGTGAACGCGATTGCGAATTACACTATGTCTGATTATTCAGAAAAAGGTATTGCGCTGGGAACAGGTGTTACGGCAGATTATGACGTCAATGCGTATGGTGCAAATATTGCCACAGGTTATGATTTTGCCGGTGGTGTAACCCCAGAATTAGCATTGCGTTATATGCACGTAGATGCGTCTGATTACACTAATTCGTTGGATGTTAAAAACAAACTGGAAAGCTCAGATTATCTGACTGCGTCTTTGGGAACAAAATACGCGTTCGATATCAAAGCGACCAAACGTTTAACCGTACGTCCAGAATTGCGTTACGCGGTTAAATACGACATTGTGTCTGATAAACAGACTGCGACTGTTACGATGCCAGGTGTGAATTCTTATGTGCTGGACGGTGAACGTTTGTCCCGTATAGGTGGTGAATTTGGTATCGGAATGGGTGTAAATTATAAAGGTTTCGATTTGTCTTTGAACTATGATATCGAAGCCCGCGAAGATTACACTTCACAATCTGGTCGTGTGAAATTCAGATATAATTTCTAACGATTTGTTGAAAATGTTGTTTTCAATGGGAAAAAATCCGCCGGTTGGCGGATTTTTTTACCATGACATGCGCGAAATAAATCTGTTCACGGTGATAGGTTGGACATGCATAATTTTTGCAATATGGTAGCGTGACATACCGATGTTCAACATTTGTTTTATTTTATCGGCGTTTTTTGATAATTTTAATTTTTTCGATTGCGCGGAATAGGGCCGACCTAATTTTCGGCCGTTTGCGCGGATGTTTTCTAGCGATGATTTTGTGCGTTGGCTGATAAGATTGCGTTCAATTTCTGCGGATAATCCGAATGCAAATGCCATAACTTTTGATTGAATATCGTTGCCCAATCGATAATTTTCTTTGATTGTCCAAACCCGACAATTTTTATTCAAACATATTTCAAGTATTCGCATAACTTCCAGCAAAGAACGTCCTAAGCGTGATATTTCACAGGCTATTAAAATATCGTTTGGTTCCAATGTTTCCAGTAATTCACCTAGTTTTCGTTTTTGTAGTGGTTTTCGGGACGATATTGTTTCCATAACCCATTTGTTTATTGTTATTTGATTGCTTTTTGCAAATTGTTTAATTTCAAATTTTTGGTGTTCAATAGTTTGCTTGGTCGATGATACGCGAATATAACCAATAATAGACATTGTTAAATCTCCTGTTTAATATAGTTTTTTATGCATTTTAAAGGAACGATTAAATCAACTGTTTTTTTACGATTTTTTTTATTTTTCTTTTTTGCCAAAAAAATCAAGAAAATCAAGCAATTCGACAGATTTATTGTGTTCCATAGGAATATTGTGTTGTAGATATTACACAAAGGTTCCTTTGTGTAATAAATAATTTGTGTTCAAAAATTTTTGTTCACGTTTTTAATTAATTAAAAATAAAAAGGAAAAAAAATGAGAAAACATTTTATTTTAACCTCTTTGTTAGCGATTGTGGCGACAGGTGGCGCAGCAAATGCGACCATAGAAGGCACAGAAGCAGCACAGATTAAGGCAAATTTGGAAACAGAATTCAAAACTGCACCAGATATGTCTGATTATGCTTTGACTGCGCCAGATGGAACAGATTCTACGTTGGCGGATGTTGTTGCATCGGATTATACCAATTATGCTGTAACAACCAGTGCAGATGGTACAAATGTCGTTTTGAATGATGGTATCGTTCTGAACATTGCCCAAGGCACAGTTGCAGCGACGAACTATAAATATGCATCTAAAGATGAAGATGGTGTTGTGACAATGGTTGCCGGTGGAACAACTGTTGACGATTTGAGTAAGGATTATACATCTGCATACATCACTACACCAATTTCTGTATCGACAACAACTACTAGTGCGCCAGTCATTGATTTAGGTTCAGATGCATCTGATGCAATTTATATCACAGGCGATGGCAATTATTATTTGCTGCGCGTTGGTGATGATATTTTGTTAAATGGTGATCCTGATGTTACAGCGGATAATCCGTCTACATATCAAACTTTGTTAGCGGCATATAATGCGGATGCAGATGCAATAAGCGCTTTGCACACAACTTTGGTTGGATACAAAGCAGAAAACACAACAAATGCTGCGGCTGTTACAACTGTGGTTGATGCGGATAATTCTGCGATTGCGGCAATTGTTGCAAATCAATCAACATTTACGGCCCAAAACACACAATATACGTCTGATGCTGCAGAAAATACTGCGTATGTGAATTCTTTGGCGCAAACAATTGATATGTCGATTGCAGCAGGAACAAACGATGCAAAATTGTACGCTGATGGTTTGGCGGTTAATTATGATGCCGCAGGTGCAGCAGATACTGCTGAAACAAATGCAAAATCTTATGCAGACGGCTTGGCTGTTAATTATGATGTCGCAGGTGCAGCAGATGCGGCAGAGGCAAATGCAAAAGCGTATGCAGATGCGGGTGACGAATTAACGTTGGCCAGTGCCAAAGATTATGCAGATGCGGGTGACGAATTAACGTTGGCCAGTGCCAAAGATTATGCAGATACTGGTGATGCTGCGACGTTGGTGTCTGCAAAATCCTATGCGGATGCGGGTGACGAATTAACGTTGAATGCTGCAAAATCTTATGCAGACCAAAGCAACGCGTTGACTTTGAACCAAGCAAAAGCATACACAGATGAACGTATCGAAAAATTAGACAAAGATTTATCAGCGGGTGTCGCCAGTGCGGTTGCTTTGTCTTCTGTGTCAGTGTCCAATGTTAAACGTGGTGAAGTATCTGTTGGTGGTGGATACGGCTATTTCAATGGTCAATCCGCAGCGGCGTTTGGTGCGGCGATGGGATTGTCTGATAGATGGTCTGTCAATGCAGGTGCTGGGGTTTCCAGTGCTGATGTCGCATTCCGCGCAGGTACAAATTATAAATTCAAATTATTTTAATAATATTTGAAATTATAAATTTGATGAAAAAAATCCGCCGGTTGGCGGATTTTTTTGATGTTTTTTATTTTTTATTACGCATTTTTTCTTTGTATTCTGTCGCGTTCAGGCCGTTTTCAATTATGGGTAAATTAAATTCTGCGTCCATTTTGCGTAATTGCGCAATCATGATTTTTTCGATTTCTGCGCGTTTAGATTCAAATGCATCACCGCTCAATTTTGAATCGATATAGATTGGTTCTCCGATGTCACACGATATTGTTCCGAATAATTTTGGTATCATGAATTTATCCCAACGATTCATATATATTGGGCGCGAACATGAAAAACAGCATGGCACAATTGGTGCGCCGGTCATACGCGCGAAATATAATGCGCCGTCTTGGACGTGCATAGATGGCCCAGACGGGCCGTCAACTGGGACGCACATTGAAACATTTTGTTCGCGCATTACACGGACACCGGCGCGTAAAACCGCGACTGCGCCGTCAGATGTTGAACCGTAAATTGCCCGCATACCGAATATCCGTTGCAGGCGTGCCATCATACGGCCGTCTTTGTGACGTGATGCAACGCAATATGCGGAAATCCGCGATAACCATATAACCGGCGATAACATCGCGCAACGGCCGTGAAAGAACACGAAAACCACCGGTTTGTTGCGATATTGCTTTAATGATTTTGTGTTTGTAAATTTATGACGCGAAGTCACAAAGATAACCCATGTTAACGAAGCCAAAATAAAAGCCAAAGCCCATTGGATAATTGGGTTGTGTAAAATCGGTGTCCAAAATTTTTTCCAAATTTTCCTGAATGTTTTTGACATAATAATCCTTTTGGGAATGATTTTATCAATATTTTTACTGTTTTGCAAATTTTGAAAAAAAGCCCCGATAAATTCGGGGCTTTGATTCTGTTTTTTGTTTTACATCATTCCAGGCATGGCAGGATTTTGTCCGCATCCACAATGTTTTTCTTCGGGGATTTCAGACATTACTGCGCCCGTGGTCAATAAAACGCCCGCGGTTGATGCAGCCGCCATAATCGCGGTTTTAACCACTTTTGCTGGGTCGATAATTCCGGATTTCATCATATCGACATATTCGCCAGTTTGGGCATTATATCCGAAATTATAGTCTTTGTTTTCTGTGATTTTGCCGACGACTATTTCACCAGATACGCCTGCATTTTCTGCAATCTGCATACATGGGGCAACAATCGCTTGGCGAACGATGTCGATACCGACATTTTGGTCGGCGTTTGCACCGTGAATATCTTTCAATGCAGCAACTGCGCGAACCAATGCGACACCGCCACCGGCAACAATGCCGTCTTCGACCGCGGCGCGTGTTGCAGCCAACGCGTCATCAACACGGTCTTTCTTTTCTTTGACTTCGACTTCGGTCATACCACCAACATGAATCACCGCGACGCCGCCAACCAATTTAGCCAAACGTTCAGCCAATTTTTCGCGGTCATAGTCACTGGTTGCCGATGATATAGATTTGCGAATTTCATCGGCGCGATCTTTGATTGCGTCTTTGTCGCCGTTACCATTGACCAACAAAGTTTTGTCTTTGGACACGACAACGCGTTTCGCAGAACCCAAAACCGCCGGTGTAATATTGTCAAATGTCATACCCATATCATCAGATATAACTGTGGCACCAGTCACGATTGCGATATCTTTCAACATTTCTTTGCGTCTATCGCCAAAGCCAGGGGCTTTGACTGCACAAACCTTTAATCCGCCACGTAAACGGTTCAATACCAATGTTGCCAACGCTTCGGATTCGACATCTTCGGCAATAATCAAAAGCGGACGACCCGATTGCGCGATTGGTTCCAATATAGGCAACAATGCTTGAAGTCCTGTAATCTTTTTTTCAGATACTAAAATTTGTGCGTTTTCTAATTCTGCCAACATTTTTTCGCTGTTTGTGACGAAATAGGGCGACATGAAACCTTGGTCGAATTGCATACCTTCGACGACGTCGATTTCAGTATCCAAACCTTTGGCTTCTTGGACAGTGATGACACCTTCTTTGCCAACTTTGTCCATCGCATCTGCGATTTTTTGTCCGATTTCTGAATCACTGTTCGCAGAAATTGTTGCAACCTGAGCGATTTCAGATGAATCTTTGACTGGACGTGCGTGTTTTTCAATGTCTTTGACAACTTCTGTAACTGCAATATCAATACCGCGTTTAATGTCCATAGGATTCATTCCGGCGGCAATTACGCGACGGCCTGCACGGAAAAGATTTTGTGCCAATACGGTTGCAGTTGTTGTTCCGTCGCCAGCACTGTCACCTGCGCGTTTTGCAACTTCTTGAATCATTTTTGCGCCGATGTTTTCAGTTGGATCTTTCAATGAAACTTCTTTGGCAACCGTGACACCGTCTTTGGTTGCGATTGGTGCACCATAACTGCGTTCGATTACCACAGTGCGCCCCTTTGGACCCATTGTGATTTTCACAGCATTCGCCAGTTTATCGACGCCGGCTGATAATTTATCTGTGTTAAAAACAATATCTTTTGCCATTATTTTATTTCCTTTGGTTTATAAAATTCCGAGAATATCAGATTCTTTGATTAAAACATAATCGTGGCCGTCAATTTTGACTTCGTTTGCGCTGGACGCCCATTTGGCAAATAATACAGTGTCGCCGGATTTGACAGTCATAGGAATTTTTTGTCCGTTTTCAAATGTTCCATCCCCAGTCGCAATAACACGTCCACGTGACGGTTTTTCTTTTGCATTATCAGGGATAATAATTCCGCCGGGGGTTTTGTTTTCTTCTTCTATTCTTTCCAGCAGAACATAATTATGCAATGGTTTAAACATATACAGCTCCTTTGCTATGCGACAAATATAGTTAAAAAAAATCACATTTCAAGCCTTGATTTTATATCAAATAAAAGTGTATCATTTTAACTGTAATAAACAAAAGGGGCAAGGTATGTACGACAAAGATAATGTTTTTGCAAAGATTTTGGCCGGGCAGATTCCAT
>CAMZDE010000025.1 GCA_947305255.1 uncultured Alphaproteobacteria bacterium | reverse complement strand
GGGTACATTCTGAACAAATTCTGGTACGAAATGCTGGACACTGTTTGATTTTCAGGTTGAACGTCAACATGTTCTTTGGCTTCGATAGCCTGATGCAAACCTTTGCCAAAACGACGCCCAGACATCACGCGTCCCGTAAATTCATCAACAATTAAAACTTCGCCATTACGAACCACATAATTAACATTTTTCACAAACAAATGATGTGCCAACAACGACTGTTGAACATGCATAACAACGACCGCATTTTCAGCCGCATATAAATTGTCACCAACCAAAACACCGGCATCTTTTAACAAATTCGTAACATGATCAACACCTGATTCAGTCAGTGTAACATGCCTATCTTTTTCATCAATCTTGTAATCGTCGGCAACCAATTGAGCCACCACCGCGTCAACCTTGTTATACAAATCGCTGGTATCTTCGGACGGCCCCGATATAATCAACGGGGTTCGCGCTTCATCGATTAAAATACTGTCCACTTCGTCAACAATCGCATAAAAGAAAGGACGCAAAACCTGTTGTTCTTTGGTAAATTTCATATTATCACGCAAATAATCAAAACCCAATTCAGAATTTGTCACATACGTGATATCGCAATTATATGCCGCGCGTCTATCTTCATCAGACATATCGTGTTGAATAACGCCAATTGTCATACCTAAAAATCTATAAACCTGACCCATCCAGCCCGCATCACGCGATGCCAAATAATCATTCACAGTAATCAAATGCGCCCCGCGTCCATGCAACGCCTTCAAATACAACGCCAACGTCGCAACCAATGTTTTTCCTTCGCCGGTTTTCATTTCAGAAATCTGGCCGTTACCCAACACCATACCGCCAATCAATTGCACATCAAAATGCCGCAATCCGATTGAACGTTTGGACGCTTCGCGTACAGCAGCAAACACATCAGGCAAAATATCTTTCTCTGATTCACCGTTTTTCAAACGTTCCCGAAAAACGTTCGTTAAATTGTGAATTTCATCATCCGACATCGCGGCATATTTTGGTTCAAGACCATTTATAACGGATACTGTTTTTTCATACGATTTTACAATTCTGTCATTTGCAGAGCCCAACAACAATTTCAATATATTTTTCATTTCTTTTCCTTATCATATTTATAAATATTTTCTAGATTTATAGCAATTTTGAATACGCCGGTCAAGATACTTTATCTATATAATATGCTTTTTTTGCAAAACAAGTTTTGAAACACAAAAAATTATAAAAAAACGTTTTTATTTAAGCCTGCTTTATGATATTATGTCGGTGTAAAACAAAGAAATCGAAAGTTATAGGGGGAACAATATATGAAAAACGACATTCAACAATTAAAAGCATCAGAGATAACCAGCGAAGTATTCGTTATCGCCCCCAGTCAGATTGAATGGATTTCTAAAACATTTGGCGACGCTGTGGCCGAAGAAATGAACGTTCGACCACTATCACAAAAAATACGCCAAATTGCCGCCGAAACATTGGTTCGGGTTTTGCATAGCGCAAAAAAGATGGGCGAATAAAAAACACAAAAAACCTTGAAAATTTTTATTTTTATACTACAATTTAATTGAGAAGAGGTGCGAAAGGGCATAGCTGAATCCATTTTATTATGGATTTGGAGGAAAGTCCGGACTGCAAGGGACAGCATAGTGGCTAACGGCCACGCGGGGTAACCCGACGATTAGAGCAACAGAGACGAGCGTGATTAAATTCACGGTGAAACGGGCAATCTCTATGCGCAGCAACCCCAAAAAGGATTCCGTGATAGGTCCCAATCATATATGGAATCGGGTAGGGGGCTTGACAAGTTATGGCAACATAATTTGCAGACTAATTATGCCTACGACCTGAAACGCTAAAAAAGTCTTACGACTTTGTTTCATGGTTGACAGAATCCGGCTTATTGAACACCTTTGACATATAAAAAATCGCCCCACGGGGCGTTTTTTTATAAGATTTTTCCCTGACTGGGGTAAAATGTTAACGTCATATCTTTCCATTTATCAAATTCGCCGCGCGGCAACATAGAAAATGGCGAACAAGTACGGATTGCCGATTTAACCGTATCTAAGACATAGGCAAAAACAGGATCTGTTTCCGCGCGCGATTCAGATTCAAACCATATTCTGTCCACAACACCGGTCGGCAACATCTTCAAATGTGCTGTCAAACGAATGGAACCCAAATCATCGCGAGTTGTATCAATATTCCAACAACGTGTTAACGCCACACGTAACGCATCAACAACCGAAACCGTCATCGTTCTATCCAATGACAACACTTCACGGTTCACTTTGACCAATGTTTTTTTCTTTGGCGCCGGCTTTTGTGCCTCTTTTTTCTGCTCTGATTTTTTCGTATTTTCTTTTGTTGAACTTTTTTCTTCGCTTTCAATCATAGTTGGTTGTTTTAATTCGATTTTTTCAGATTCAACAACCGGCTTAACTTTATCGTTGTTGGACAGTTTTGCATCCTTTTCAGGCGTCGGAACAGATGTATTTTGCAGTTTAGTTTCGTCCCCAGATATTTTTACTGCCCTTAAATCAATTTCTACAATTTGGACACGATTTGGTGTCACTAATTTTGCGCGTTCAATGACCACAGAAAAAGAAAACGCCATTATCGCAATCAAAACCAGATGCCCAAAAACAGACATCAAAAAATTTTCACTTTGAAATTGCGTTTGCTTTGTCATTTTTTATCGTAAATCTGGGTTCGCAATCCAACACGTTGAAAACCAACATCTTTTAATTTGCCCATCATCATCATAACTGCACCATAATCAGCATGCGTATCACCACTAAGAGTTATCGCCAAATTAGGATTTTCGCCACGCATCGCGATTGCGCGTTTTACAATTTCATCACTTGGTAATCTTTGGTCGGATAAATAATAGTTTCCTTGGGCATCAATACTGATTTGTATTGCATGGTCATTCCCACTAAGGCTGGACGTGCCGGCACGCGGCAAATCAATATCTATACCTGTCATCAACATCGGAGTTGTCACCATAAAAACCGCCAGCAACGTTGTCATAACATCAATCATTGGCGTCAAAGACATATTTACATCCGAAGCCCGAAAGCGTCTGCGTGTCATATCTCACCGTCCGTTTCTATTTATGTTTTGATTCTTTGACTGATTCTTCCAATCTGTCATATAAATCATCAGCCTTCTTAGAAAATACACTATACGCAATTGCCGCAGGAACCGCCGCAATCAACCCCAACGCTGTTGTTCCCAACGCAACCGCCAACCCCGGCGCAATAACACCAATGCTGACTGATTGATTTACACCAATTGCTGCAAAAGAATCCATAACCCCCCAAACGGTCCCAAACAGCCCCACGAACGGCGCCACATAAGAAACCATAGATAAAAACCACAAATTTTTATCAAACGGACGAATCAATTTATCAACTATCGTTTCAGGATTGTCGTCTTTTTTTACCGTCACAGGATGCCGTTTTGCATAATGCCACAATCTGATTTTTTCAATTATGACCGCCCAAGATAAAACACTGGCCACAACCAAAACAATCGACACAAAAAGCGTCATCATGTCGCGCCCGCTAAACAAAGACAATAACGAAAAATTATTTTCCATTTCCTTTCCTTTTTTCTTTTTAAGCCATTAAACTTATTATGCTATCCGGTATCGCCTTTGGTCGCATATCACCACCCAAATAGGCGATTGTTATATTCATTATAGCACAAACTTTGTCATCTTTCACGAACTTTTGTTCTATGGCCATCGACGCGCCACCAATTTTAACAGCGCGCGATTCAACAACAAATTCATCATTCAACCGAAGCGGGTACATATATTTAATATTCACTTCGCGCGCAACAAAACCAATATCACCATCTGGGATTGCAATATGACGTGACAAATCAGACCGCGCCCGTTCGGCCACTTCTATATAGCGTGCATGATACATAACACCCTCTATATCCGTATCAGCATACGCAACAGCAAATTTGAAATAATGAACTTTTTCCATAATGTTATTCCGATAAATTAAAGTTATTTTTCAAGTCCGACATGTCTATAACCACTTTCGGTCACAACACGGCCGCGCGGGGTGCGCTGAATCAATCCCAACTGCATTAAATAAGGTTCAATAACATCTTCTATGGTGTCTGCTGGTTCCGACAAAGCCGCCGCCAAATTGTCGATTCCAACCGGCCCACCGGCATAATGTTTTATAATCGTATTAATATATTCCCTATCAATTTCATCAAGCCCCTTGTCATCAATATGCAATTGGAACAGGGTCGTTTTTATTGTATCAGCATCAATTTCATTTTTACCCTTGGCCGCTGCAAAATCGCGCGCACGTTTCAAAAGACGATTTGCAATACGCGGTGTTCCGCGCGATGATTGCGCTAAAATTTTCGCACCAGTTTCGTCTATGCGTGTACCAATTATATTCGCACTGCGCATTATAATTTTTGCCAAATCATCCACAGGATAAAAAGACAACCGCAAATCAATTCCAAATCTGTCGCGCAATGGATTTGACAATAAACCGGTACGGGTTGTCGCACCAACCAAAGTGAACGGGGGTAAATCTATACGTACAGATTTCGCGGTTGGACCTTCGCCCAGCATGATATCCAACTTAAAATCTTCCATTGCAGAATATAAAACTTCTTCTATCGCAGTGGGTAGCCGGTGTATTTCATCAATAAACAAAACATCCATTGGTTCCAAAGCGGTCAAAATAGCCGCCAAATCGCCTTGCTTGGTCAACATCGGCGCAGACGTCGCCCTGAAATTAGTTTTTAATTCGTTCGCAACAATATGTGCCAACGTCGTTTTACCTAACCCCGGGGGGCCATATAACAAAACATGGTCCATCGCTTCCGATCGCGAACGCGCCCCAGATATAAACACCGACAAATTCTGCTTTAACGCATCGTGTCCAATAAAATCACAAAGCATTTTTGGACGAATACCCGCAGCCATTTCATCAGGAATATTTGGATCTACAAAACGTTGATTTTCTGGTGACATAAGATTATAACAATGTTCCTTCGGCATTTTCACGACCAACATAGGCCTTTAAATCATTATACATTTGGCGCAAATCCGCAGGCTGAGAATAATTTGCATCTGCATTTTTGATTTTGATTGTTTCCAATTCGATTTGTGCCTGTTTTTTCAAAATCTGGGTTAAATGCGCACCAAACGCGGCTGCTTCATCACCTTCGTTTGCACCCTGTAACAACAACCCGCGATTTGGACGTGGTGATAAAAATCCAAAATCAGACGTTGTTATATCCGGCGACACCAACGTGAACCCAGAAATTTCAGGACGTCGCATCATCATCTGCAAAACGTACCACGCCCCCAATTGATGACCCGCCAACCATATTTTATCACTATCTTCGTTTTTATTTTGAATCCAATCAATCACAGTTGCAATATCCAACATATTATCCGCAGTTGTCCCGATTGCGCCTTCTGAATCATTTACACCACGATAATTAAACCGAACAACCGAAAAACCAATATCCATAAAAGCACGAAACATCGCATACGAAATACGATCGTTCATATGACATTTTTGACGTGGATTTCCAGACAAAACCACCGCCAGCGGGGCCGCTTCTTGTTCTGATTTATGATAAACAGCATGTAATTTTCCAGATTCCCCAGTTATAATAACATCAACCATTTTTTCACCTTGTTTTTCTTTTTCTGATATATTTATAGAACAAAATGATTATTATTTTCAATAAAAATATTTTTTGTTTTGACATAGGACAACAAAATATTCTATTATTATGCTTATAAAGAAAGAGAGAAAGGTGAAATAGTATGAAAAAAATCGCTTTTTTTGTCGGAATTTTGGCTTTTTTGGCAAATAATGTTCGTGCCGATGACTATATGGAATACACATACGAAGACGTCCAAACCGTCTATAATGAAATCCCTGTGCAATCTTATTATGCATATCCAGACGATCCGAATTTTATTCCGGAAACCGAATTTATGAATATGGACGACGATGTCAATTATGACGAAATGATTTACAATGTCCGCAATGAAACCGCAGTGGCAAATCCGGGGGTCAGTTTTACTGAACGCCCAACGGTTGTTTGCCGTAATTTTAATTGCACACGATTGAATGACCGTATAACACGCACTTTCTTGTTCAATAGTTTGGCGAATATGTTGCAAACGAACCAACATTCCCGCCTTTATATGTGCGAAGCGGACCCTTTCTCGCGCAGTTGTTTGCAATCCGGCATTTCGTTCCCTGTGCGTTCTGGAATCGCAAATGCGATGGTAAAGATACCAAAGGCCACGATTTCTCAGGTTAATTTATCAACCGGTCTGTCGCGCGCCAGTGCAGATATCAATTATGAAATATTTATAAATGGTATCCAACGCGTATGCGAACCGACTGTTATGGATATTTCTGTTCCCAATAATGCCCAAGCGACATTAACGAATCGCGAATTTTCATGTAATTTGACCAGTGACGGCATGGCGAACATATCTTTGTTATTCAATGTTGACTATATCGATTTAGATTATGGCTTAATCGGTGGTTATTATTCATTGGGTGTCCAAGGTTCAACCGCCGGCAGCGGTTCGGGATATCTGGTATTCAAAACAGAATTTACCACGAACGGAAACAAATTCCGCGCTGCGACTTATAATAATGTCACGGATCAAAACAGCCAAGAATACAAAATGCGCCCTGGCGAATATTCTGTTGAAGCGTTGAAAAAATAGCGCTATGATGGGTTTATAGTGAAAAATGAAACTCATATGAATAAAACTATATTAGTTATCGATGACGATAAAATATTGCGTGATGCGTTGGCGCATGGATTGCGCGGGGCGGGGTTTGATGTTTTATGCTCTGAATCTGCCGAAACAGCCATAGAAATAATCGCGCGCGTGTCTGTTGATGCAATTATTTTGGACCGCATGATGACAGGTATGGACGGGTTGACTTTTTTACAAAAATTCCGTAAAAACAATAAAATAACACCTGTGATTATGTTGACTGCTTTGTCTGGGGCGCAAAATGCAATTGACGGATTATCGGGCGGGGCGAACGATTACATGTCTAAACCGTTTCAATTACAAGAATTGATATTACGGTTAAAAAACGTATTGAAAACCAGCCCATCAACACACGAAATATCTAAGATGCCGGATGGACTTGTTTTTGCAGATGATGAATTTTTTGTAAAAACAGGTGATGGGGAACCCAATAAATTGCTGTCGCTATCGAACGAAGAAAAAAAATTACTGCAAAATTTGACGACGCCGGTGGGAAATATCGTTTCTGCAACACCTATGGTTGCAAAACGCTTGCGCAATAAAATAAATAGTGTATTATCAAACCTAGATATTATAACCGTTCGCGGAATAGGTTATAAAATCATAACAACAAAACGGTAAAAAAATGAGACTTATACCACGCAGTTTCTTAGGACGCACCATTTTAATGGTGTTGGTTCCATTGATCGTCGCTTTATTGATTGTGGCCAACGCGTTTTTTGGCAATCACTGGAAACGCGTCCATTCTACGTTGGCCGGAACATTGGCGGGCGAAGTGACCACTATGATGCATTTTATGGACAAAGGCGACAATGATTCTGTAAAAATGTTGGCGCACGATATCGGCATAAATGTTTCTGTGAACGACAAATTAAATCGTCCCAAACACAATGATAACAAATCCCGCGAAGCAGGCGAATTAGCCAAACAATTACAATCAAAACTTAAAAATCCGACATCTATTTATATTGATCGCGGCAAACGTTTAATATTTATCGACGTCCCAACCAAAGACGGCAAAATCGCGACATTTGGGACATCTATGTATCGCATTTATTCAACCAGTACAGAAGTTTTCTTGATTTGGATTGTTGGTGCTATTTTGATTGTATCGATATTGATTACGCCGTTTGTTATCTTCCACACACGCAGTATCCGCAATATTGCAAAGGCTGCAAATAAATTTGGACGCGGTATGGACGCCCCAGGATTTGCCCCCAGTGGATCATCAGAAATCCGTGAAGCAGCTCATGCCATGATAAACATGAAAGAGCGTTTGAACCGTTATAACAAAACACGTACTGATATGTTGAATGCCGTTGGACACGACCTGAAATCTCCACTAACACGGATGCGTATTGCCATAGAAACAGATTCAGAAACCAACGAAAATTTGCTACACGATATCGACAGAATGACCGAAATGGTTAATGGATATTTGGCTTTTGCGCGCGGTGAAATGCCCGAAATCGAACAAACTGTCGAATTGCCTGCGATGTTAACGCGTATTGCGCGCGATGCCGCACCGGACAAGAAAATCATTTTGAATTTTCCCGAAGAACCAATGCAATTTTATGCGCGTCCGAACGCATTAACGTCTGCTTTCACAAACATCATTGAAAACGCGGCACGTTTTGCAAAAAAGAAAATCAAAATATCGGAAATTGATGATGTCGAATCTGTTTCTGTAATAATCGAAGATGACGGCCCCGGAATCCCAGACGATAAAAAAGCATTGGCATTACAACCTTTTGTGCGTTTGGACGAATCGCGTGGCGATACAACCGGCGGCACTGGTCTGGGACTTTCGATTGCCCAAACAGCCATTGAAAATCATGGTGGCGAAATATTTCTGGAAAACAGCGAACTGGGCGGATTGCGTGTTCGTGTTGTATTGCCATCGTAAAATGTTGACGGAGTTTTGATTATGAATTTATATAAATATGTATCAGATGAAATAAATAAAAAATTAGGTTTCGAAGCAAAATTGGACGTGCCAAAAAACCGTGATTTTGGCGATTTTTCCACAAACGCTGCAATGGTTGGCGCAAAAAATGCAGGTAAAAATCCACGCGAATTGGCTAATGAAATTATGCCAAAATTACAAGAATTAGATTTTGTCGAAAATGTTTCTATTGCCGGCCCAGGGTTTATAAATATCAAAATCAAAGATGGTTTTATTTTGAAAAATGCGGCCGCGCCAAAACCGATGACAAACGAAACACCGTTGACTATCGATATGGATTACGGCGCATATAATGTTGCAAAATCTTTGCATATTGGGCATTTGCGCACATCTATTGTTGGCGACACATTGAATAGAATTTTACGTTTTATTGGTCATAAACCTATATCTTATAATCATATGGGGGATTGGGGACGTTCAATGGGATTAGTTATCGCTTGGTTTCAAAAACTGCATCCTGATTGGCCGTTTTTTAAGCCGGACTTTAATCCAAACGGTGATTATTCCGCATATACTGTATCTGCCGAAGAATTAAACACATACTATCCAGCGGCAGCAGCACTGGCCAAACAAAGTCCCGCATTTATGGAAACTGCTCAGGTTATAACCGCCGAATTACAACGAGGACACCCGGGCTATAACGCACTTTATAATATATATATGCCTATATCCTTGGCGTCTATGAACGATACAATCAAAAAGTTAAACATATTACCGTTTGATAACGATTTGGGTGAAAAAAACGCGGCACAATATGAAGAACCTGTAGAAAAAATCTTGCGTGCCAAGAATTTAATCGAACAAAGTGATGGCGCAGAAATTATAGTCGTAAAGAAAGATACAGATAATGCACCAATGCCACCGTTGATGTTCCGTAATTCTCGTGGGGCATGTCCATACGACGCAACCGACATTATGGCAATTTATTATAGAAAAATTACCGATAACCCTGATAGAATTATTTATTTGACCGATGCACGTCAATCTTTGCATTTTGAACAATTGTTCCGCGCAGCAGATATGGCAGACATCTATCCGTATGAAAAATTAGAACATATCGGATATGGTACAATAAACGGCAGTGACGGCAAACCATTTAAAACACGTGACGGAAACGCTGCAGAATTAAATGATATCATTGAATTAGTCACCGAAGCAGTCAACGATCGCGTCAAAGAATCTGGCAAAGCATTAGACCAAGAAACAATCGATACTATTGCTTTGGCGGCTTTGAAATTCAACGATTTAACACATGATTTAAGTTCGGATTACATTTTTGACCCAACGTCAGTTACCAGTTTCGAAGGGAAAACAGGACCATACATTTTATATACTGCGGTTCGTTTGAATTCCGTATTAAAACGCGCACACATTGCCGCACAAAAACCAGAACATTTTGATTTGTCGGTCGAAGAACGCAATCTGTTAATCGAAATTATGGATTTTGAACATATGTTGATTTCTGCATATGAAAATCGCGCAACCGATATGATTGCAAATTATGCCTATGATTTGTGTCAATTAACCAATAATTTCTATCATAATTGCCCAATTTTGCGGGACGACATCGACGAACAAGTGAAAGCAGGGCGTCTGTATATCGCGAGATTGGCATTTGATACATTGGCAACGGCAATTGATTTGATGGGATTAAAGATTCCGACCGAGATGTAATCGGTATTATAATACCGTATTGATTTTTCTTGACTTTTACGCGGGGTTAATGCATAATAACCCCGTTCTTTTTAACAAATAATAAAAAGGTAAAAAAATGGCAACGACAAAATCGTTAAAAAAATGCGAATTAGATGCAAAATGGTATCTGATTGACGCAACCGATTGCACGTTGGGACGTTTGGCGGCATTTACTGCAAACATCTTGCGCGGCAAAAACAAACCAACATGGACACCAAATATGGATTGTGGCGACCACGTTATCATCATCAACGCGGCTAAGGTTGCAATGACTGGCCACAAAGCGGAAAAAACAAAATTCTTTTGGCACTCTTTGTGGACTGGCGGTATCAAAGAACGCACATTGGGCCAAATGCGTGATGAAAAACCTGAAAAATTGATTACAAATGCTGTAAAACGTATGATGGGCCGTCGTACCGCTGTTGCATTGGCAAACAAACGTTTGACTAAATTGCACGTTTATGCGGGTGCAGAACACAAACACGCGGCACAACAACCAATCGTCATTGATTTTGGTTCATTAAATCGTAAAAACAAAAGGGGCGAATAATGACAGAAGAAAAAAAGACAACCGCTAAAAAGACAGCGGCAAAAACAACTGCGAAAAAGGCTGCCCCTGCAAAGAAAGCAACCGCAACCAAGGCGGCGGCAAAAACCACAACAAAAACAACTGCTGCAAAATCGGCTGTTGCATCTGCTAAATTGTCTGGTGCGATTTATGCAACCGGGAAACGCAAAGATTCTGTGGCACGTGTGTATTTGATGCCGGGTAAGGGCAACATCACAATCAACGGCACACCAATGAAAGAATATTTCAAACGTCCGGTGTTGCAAATGATTTTGGTTCAACCTTTTGACGTCACAAAACGTGATGGCGCATATGACGTTGTCGCCATGGTTTTGGGCGGCGGTTTGTCTGGTCAGGCCGGTGCCGTAAAACACGGTATTTCCAAAGCATTGGAAAAAGCAGAACCAGATTTACGCAAAGCGTTAAAGGTTGCAGGATTCTTAACACGCGATAGCCGTGTTGTTGAACGTAAACACTTTGGTTTCCACAAAGCGCGTCGTTCGACTCAGTTCAGCAAACGTTAAATATTTGCGAACACGATTATACAAAAAACCGCCGTTTTGGCGGTTTTTGTTTTTCAGGTTTTTAATCAACTTAAAATACGAAATCTTTATGTTGAATTTGTAAAAAAATGTTTGTATAATCACACGCAACTTACATATCCAAAAGGGTGAATTTATGTTTACAAAAGAAAAAATCAAAGATTTACATTATTCTGTGACCGGCAAAATTGCCGCCGATGAACTGCAAAAAATCGCAGACGAAGTTTTAACCGAATTCGGCAAAACCGCAAAAATGGCGGGATTCCGTGCAGGCCACATTCCTTTATCTGTATTGCGCCAAAAATATAATGCATCGGCATATGGCGAAGCAATCGATAAAGCTTTAAACAAAGATTTGAACGATTATTTAGACGCTAAAAAAATCCGCTTGGCCGGCCAACCAAAGGTTGATATGGAAGGCTATGAAATGGGCAAAGACGTTGAATATTCTTTGGAATTTGACATTTTGCCAACATTACCAGAAATCGATTTAGACAAAATCACAGTGACCAAGAAAGTTGCAAAATTAGACGAAAAAGAAGTCACAACCGCATTGGAAAACATCCGCAAATCACGCAGCGTCGCCGAAAAACAAGATGAAAAGTACAAGGCTAAATCTGGTGACGTCGCCGTTATCGATTTCAAAGGCTTTATCGGCAAAGACGCTTTCGAAGGTGGCACGGCAACAAAACACCATTTGATTTTGGGTTCTGGGTCATTTATCCCTGGGTTCGAAGACCAAGTTATCGGCCACAAAGCCGGCGATAAATTTGATGTGAACGTCAAATTCCCAGAAAACTATCACGCTGAAAATCTGGCCGGCAAAGATGCTAGATTCGAAGTTTTGGTCCACGAAGTTCGCAAACACATTTTGCCTGAATTGAACGACGATTTGGCAAAACAAGTCGGCCAAGAATCCGTAGAAAAATTGAAAGAACATATCCGCGAAATCATTTCTGGTCAATATACGGAAGCGGCTCAACGCGATATGCGCAATGAATTGTTGGACATTTTGGCGGACAAAGTGAAAATGAATTTGCCTGAAATTTTGGTCGAACAAGAATTAAACATGGCAAAACGCGAACACGACGCACAACACCATGATTGTGACGACAAAAAATGCAAAGACCACAAATGGGACGACAAGAAAGAACGCAAAGACGCCGAACGCCGTGTAAAATTAGGCTTGATTTTGGCGGAATGGGGTTCACAAAACAAAGTCGAAGTGACACGCGACGATATGCAACAGGCAATCTGGGACGAAGCGTCACGCTATCCAGATCCAAAACAGATTTTTGAATTTTATAACAAAAATCAAAATGCGGTCGCAATGTTGCGCGGAATGCTGTTTGAACGCAAGGCCTTAGACGCGATGTTGACACATGTAAAACAGAAAGAAAAAGTCGTACCGGCCGAAGAATTATTCAAACAAGCATCGGTTCGATAAAAAAACATACAAAACCGCCCGATTGGGCGGTTTTTTCTTTTGTTTTTGCTTGATTTTTCAAAAAAACATCTATATAATATGCTGGATTTCGCGGGTGGGCGCGATTTCAATCCGATTAACCCCACAAGACCTCGTCTTTTTTTATTACTATGACGACGGCAAACTTTGTTATAAATTCTTATGAAAGATTTATCCAAAGATTTATTTAATCCATTATCCGGCGAAGATTTCGTCCAGATGTTTGATAAAAACTATGGCACCCAAGAAACTTTGCAGGGTTACGCAACCAAAGGTACAGTCAAAGACATTCGTGGCGATTTCGCTTTTGTTGATGTTGGCTTGAAATCCGAAGGTCGCATTCCATTAAAAGAATTCGGGGCATCTGTTCCATCAATTGGTGACATCATCGACGTTTTTGTTGAACGTTATGAATCCCGCGAAGGAACCGCTGTTCTGTCTTATACCAAAGCACGCGCTGAAAAAGCATGGAAAGATTTGGAAAAGACTGTGGCCGAAGGTATCGATCCCGAAGGAACAATTATCGACGTCGTTCGTGGCGGTTACACTGTGGACATCAATGGCGTATTTGCATTTATGCCTTCGTCTCAGGTTGATCATAAACCGGTCCGCGACGCGAAATCATTGATTGGTTTGAAAGACAAATTCCGCGTATTGAAAATGGACGCATTGCGCACTAACGCGATTGTTTCACGTCGTGCAATCCAAGCGGACACTATCGCGGCGGCTCAAAAAGAAGCGATGAAAAACATTTCATTGGGCGCAGTTTTGGAAGGAACCGTTAAAAACATCACTGATTACGGTGTATTCGTTGATTTGGGCGGTGTCGACGGTTTGTTGCACGTCACAGATTTGTCATGGAAACGTATCAATCACCCACGCGAATTAGTTCACGTTGGCGAAAAGATTACTGTGAAAGTTATCCAATTCGACCCTGAATCTCACCGCATTTCTTTGGGTGTAAAACAATTAGAAGAAGACACATGGGAAACCGCATCAAAGGCTTTCAATGTCGGCGATACAGTATCTGGCAAGGTTGCATCTTTGACAGATTATGGCGCATTCATTGATTTGGGCGGCAATATCGAAGGTTTGGTTCACATGTCTGAATTGTCATGGACAAACAAAAATATTCACCCAAGCAAAGTTTTGCAAAACGG
>CAMZDE010000024.1 GCA_947305255.1 uncultured Alphaproteobacteria bacterium | reverse complement strand
AATGGAATGCATTGTTGGTGTAAAATGACTCACCCTGCGGCTTCGCTTTGGGTGTTCAACCTCACGTACGGTTCGGATTCGGATTGTGCGTATTACTGCGCGATCTACTGCGGTGCCTACGTCCGTGACGGCTCCGTTCTGCGCGGGGGCCTGTTCGGCTCTGTGCGCAATTGATGTTAGCATCCGCGCAATGTGTTTACACATGGCCGCGCGGATGCGCCGAAAGTTAAGCATAACGCCCCGCTGTCCCGGGGCGTTATGCCGTAAAGGGGGGTGGGGTCTCGGGGCGGGGGACCGTCCCCCCCCGCCCCGATGGGGACGCACAGAGAACAAAACTTGGGAACAAAACGCAGCAAATTCTCCCCCCGAGGGGGAGAGCGGCGCAGCCGGAAGGGGGTGTAGCGGAAAGACCGAAATCTGGGGTGAACCCTCCCCACCACTGGCGTGGTTCCCCCCTCCGGCGGAGGGGAATTATTTCCAGCTCCGCAACGTAAAGCCGAATGTTGCAAGACTTATAACACTTTTTTATTGCGTGGGGGGATTTACGTGATAGAATAGACAGGCTGTGGCTTTGTCACTGCGGAAATAAACATATAACAAAAAACAATAGGGGTTTATTATGTCTGATGCTATCGATTATAGTCAAATTAACACGTGGCCGTTTCAGGAAGCACGCAAAATTTTAGCGCGTATTGGTAATAAAACCCCGAAAAAAGGTTATGTTTTGTTCCAAACTGGGTTCGGGCCGTCGGGGTTGCCGCATATCGGGACGTTCGGTGAAGTCGCGCGAACCAGCATGGTGCGTTGGGCGTTTTCAAAAATTTCTGATATTCCAACGCGATTGATTGAATTTTCTGATGATATGGACGGTTTTCGCAAGGTGCCTACGAACATTCCAAACCAAGAAGAAATCGCAAAATATTTGGGATGTCCGTTGACGCGTGTGCCGGATCCGTTCGGAAAATACGATAGTTTCGCCGCACACAATAATGCGATGCTGCGCGAATTTTTGGATGGTTTCGGTTTCGATTATGAATTTGTCAGTTCGACTGAAATGTACAAATCGGGAAAATTTAATGATGCGCTGATTAAAATTTTGGAAAATTACGACAAAATTATGGAAATCATGTTGCCGACGTTGGGCGAAGAACGTCGCCAGACATACAGTCCGGTTATGCCTATTTCACCATCGACGGGCCATGTGTTGGCGGTGCCTTTGTTGGCAGTAGATGCAAAAAACGCGACAGTTACATTTGTTGACGAAGATGGGACGACTGTCACGCAATCTGTGTTAAACGGAAACGCAAAATTACAATGGAAGGCCGATTGGGCTATGCGTTGGTTGGCGTTGGATGTTGATTATGAAATGTGCGGTGCTGATTTGACCGATTCGTATAAATTGTCGGGACAAATCGTGCGCGTTATCGGTGGAAAACAGCCTGATAATTTAACATATCAATTGTTCGTTGACGAAGCAGGCCAAAAAATTTCAAAGAGCAAAGGCAACGGAATTACTATGGAACAATGGTTGTCATATGCAAATCCAGAAAGTTTGGCGTTGTTTATGTACACAAAACCAACAACAATTAAACGATTGTATTTCGATGTTATCCCACGCAGTGTTGATGAATACTATCAATATCTGAATGCGTATGATAAACAAAATGATACGGAAAAGATGACTAATCCGGTCGTTTATATTCATCGTGAACGTGGTGTGCCAGATGGACGTATGCCGATAACTTATAATTTGCTTTTGAATATTGCCAGTGCGGCAAATACAGAACGAATCGAAGATATTTGGGGATATATTTCGGCGTATAATCCGGAATTGACACCGGATAATAGTCCTGAATTGAATAAAATGGCAGGATACGCGGTGCAATACTATCATGATTTTGTAAAGCCAAACAAACAATATCGCGACCCAACAGATGATGAACGAATCGTTTTGCGTGATTTGGCCGACGGATTATCTCAATTTATCGGCAAAACAGGAATCGAAAAAGATTTGGAAACATTCTGTTATGATATTGGTAAAAAATATTATGATGCAGATAAATTACGTGATTTCTTTGCGATGTTTTATAATGTGTTGTTAGGACAACTTAGTGGCCCACGTCTGCCGAATTTTATCCTGATTTACGGGATTGAAAAGACCCAGCAGATGATAAACGACAAATTGGCAAAATAATTTTATCGCCCCAATAAAATGGGGCGATAAATTTTTTACTTGTAGATGCGGAATATATTCTCTACAATTCAATCGGTTTGGTAATCAAACACAAATGAAAAAAGGAGATTATTCATGAAAAAATTATTGTTGGCTTTGTTTGCTGTTTTGACTTTGGCAGCGTGCACAGGTTCTTATCGTTCTGGTAATTGCGAATATGATTTCTTGTTGCACAAAGATATTTCAATTTCTAAATTGATTGGCAGCTGCAATTAATCAAAATAAATTTTGAATTGGAAAACAAAATTTGAAAACCGCCTTTTGGAGGCGGTTTTTTTTGCTAATTTTTTTGCTGGATTTTATTTCGTGGTTTGGTTATAATTATTGACGATTTAGTGATGGTTTCTTTGATGTGGTGATTCAATCCCCGTTCAACGGCTTGATCCCTAAGTTAAGTTTGATTGGATTGCCACATCAAAGGAATTTGTTTTCACAATGCGCATACAAAAAAACCACCGATTTCGATGGTTTTTTTTGTGACTATTTTTTCTATTTTTTTGCGGAAACAATCAGGGAATAAATCCAACCGACAATCGACCAACCAAACAACAAAACGCTGCAACGTATTCGCATTCTATCGATTTTTTCACGTTCATTGACGGCGGCCAAATACGTCGGTGCCAATACTATACAGACCAAAATAGTTATGGCAACCGCGTATTTTATAATCGCCAAGATGTTTATTCCCATCAACATTTATTTACCATATGTCGCAGTGTTGCCTAATTCTTCTTCGATACGAATCAATTGATTATATTTCGCCATACGGTCAGTGCGCGACATAGATCCTGTTTTTATTTGTCCGGCATTAGTTGCAACCGCCAAATCTGCGATTGTTGTGTCTTCGGTTTCGCCACTGCGGTGGGAAATCACAACGCCGTATTTTGCATCCTTTGCCATTTTAATAGCGCGCAATGTTTCAGTCAAAGATCCGATTTGGTTGACTTTGATTAATATCGCGTTCGCAACGCCGTTTTCAATTCCTTTGTTCAAACGAATCGGATTTGTGACGAACAAATCGTCGCCGACCAGTTGACATTTGCCACCGATTTTTTCAGTCAGTTTTTTCCAACCCGTCCAATCTTCTTCGGCCAGGCCGTCTTCGATTGAAATAATCGGATAATCGCTGATTAATTTTTCATAGAATTCAATCATTTCATCAGATGTTTTTGTTTCGCCTTCGAATTTATAAATTCCGTCCGCGTAAAATTCAGATGATGCAACGTCTAATCCAATTGAAACCTGTGCCCCAGGTGTGTATCCTGCCGCGCGAATCGCCGATACAATTGTGTCTAATGCTTCGCGGCAAGTGTTAAAGTTTGGTGCAAAACCGCCTTCGTCGCCGACGTTTGTGCTGTGTTTATCTTTCTTTAATATCGTTTTCAAATTATGAAATATTTCAGATCCCATGCGAATCGCCGATACTTCGTCGGTTGCACCGTTTGGAATAATCATAAATTCTTGGGCGTCCAGACCATTGTCTGCATGTGCGCCGCCGTTAATTATGTTCATCATTGGGCGCGGTAAAACGTGTGGATTTGCGTTGCCGAATATTTCTGCGATGTGTTTATAAAGTGGAATATGTTTTGCATTCGCAACCGCGTGCGCAACCGCCAAAGATACAGATAAAATCGCGTTCGCCCCTAATTTATCTTTGTTTGGTGTGCCGTCCAAAGCCAACATTTTTTCATCAATTTCTGTTTGGTTTTCGCCGTTCATTCCAATTAATGCAGGTGCGATAATTTTATTCACGTTTTTGACAGCCTTTGATACGCCTTTGCCCATATATGATGTTCCGCCGTCGCGTAATTCCAATGCTTCAAAAGAACCAGTTGATGCGCCCGATGGTACAGATGCACGTCCGAATGCACCGTTTGACAATGTTACATCACATTCAATCGTTGGGTTGCCACGGCTGTCCATTATTTGGCGCGCGTGAATTTTATCAATAGCAAACATAATCCTTAATCTCCTTTGTGTGTTGCTTTTTGTTTTTTTTGTTAATGTTAAAAAATTGGTTTTACATAGTGAAATTTTCACCCAGATAGACTTTCTTGACCATATTATCTCTGACAATTTCGTCGGTCGTTCCGTGTTTCAAAATCATGCCGTCGTGCAAAACATAACTACGGTCAGTAATGCCCAAAGTTTCACGGACGTTATGGTCGGTGATAATTACGCCCAAACCGCGGTGTTTTAATTGCGAAACCAATGAACGAATTTCGTTCACTGCGATTGGGTCAATTCCAGCGAAAGGTTCGTCCAGCAAAATAAATTTTGGGTCGTTTGCCAATGCACGCGCAATTTCAACACGACGACGTTCACCACCAGATAATGCAGTTGCAGGACTTTTGCGTAAAAATGCGATAGCAAATTCATCAAGCAGTGCATTTAATTTTTCAATACGCTTTTTCTTGTCCGGTTCGACAACTTCCAAAATTGCCATAATATTATCTTCGACAGACAGACCACGGAAAACGCTGTTTTCTTGGGGTAAATATCCAATATGCAAACGTGAACGTTGGTAAAACGGCAGGTGGGTAATATCTTGGGAATTCAAAAAGATTTGTCCATTAGATGCCGCCAATTGTCCGGTGATACAATAAAACGCAGTTGTTTTTCCGGCACCATTTGGCCCCAACAGGCCGATTGATTCGCCTTGATTTGCAATCATGGATACATCGCGTAACACCACGCGTTTGCCATAATTTTTCGATAAATGTTCAACCCGTAATACAGATTTTTTTATCATAATTTTACCACCAATTTTTCAGTTAGAAATTTATCCCCGTTGCTGGAATCAACGCGGACGTTGTCGAATAATGTTAATACTTTTTCACGATGATTGAATTGTCCGCGATTCGCCCGTATGTTGTCTGTGACCTTGCCTTGGTCAGTAGAACGGACGATTGTTCCATATGGTTTTTCAAGAAAGACTATGTCGGGGGTGTTGTATTTCTGGTATCCAGATGCCGCATGAATTTTAAAAGGATTATTATCTTTATCGGTGCCAACGAATGATGCGTTTGTCATTTTGAATTGATTAGACACCATGTCTTTCATATTTATAGCGGTTATCGGCGTCCATAAAATTTGTTTAGTGAACAATGGCGCCGCAACCAAGACAATAACCATCACCAATCCCCAGCCAGTAAAGAAAAATTGCCATAATCGCATAAGTCTTTTATGCTTAGAAATGATTATAAAATTGCGACGATACGTTGTCATAACCCATAGTGTATATGTTTGAAAATAAAAATGCAATTTTTATATTTATATAATGTTTTTTTTGTGATATAATACATTAACAAGAGAGAATGAAAAGATTGCTATATATTTTCATTGCGCTGGTTTGTCTGACGCCGTCGTTTGCGCCAGCTGCGGTCAGTGTGAAAAAGGCTGCTTCTGTGAAAAAGCAGGAAACTGCGGCGGTTGATTCGGCGACCAGTTTGTTGCCGACAGTGATTAATTTGGTGGGCAGTGTTAAAAATCTGAACGCGCAACAGCAACAATTGACGGCGGATTGTGTTCCAACCAGTGAAGAAATTCGTGTTGTGAATGATTTGGTCAAAGAATGGGCAAAAACAGGCGATATGGATGCGGAATCTGCGGCGTATGGTTTGGGCCAGCCGTGTTCGAATTATCCTGATAGTGTTTTAGATTCAAGATCCGAAGATGGTTTTTATCAAAGTTTTATGGATATTGCTGACAAAAATGAAGTTTGCTATGAACGTTTCACAGGTCGAAATAATGCCGATATGATTTGGTTCAAATTTCCTAAGGCCAGTTCGGCACGGGTTTGTGATATAAATAATCCGAAAAACTGTCAAACTGTTTCGAATCTTTATGACATTTTTGCCAAGATTCCATTTGGCGAAGAAGATTATACAGAATCAGAAGCGGCCAAGATTTCAAGGTTGATTGAAAAATCTGAAAAATGTGCGCCGGCGAAAATGCGTGCTGCGAAACGTGAATTGTGGGGCGGATTTTTGACCCAGACGTTAAGTGGTGTTGGTAAAACCAGCGGTGCGTCGGGAACCGAAGCGGTTATTCAGGCTGTTTCTTCGGCGGGTGGTGGCGGATTCCAATCTATGTTACCGTCGTTGGGACAATTGGCAACCCAAGCATTAGAAAAATAATTTATTTTTATGCTCTTTTTCTCTTTACTAGATTTTGAAAAATAGGTATAATCATAAAGATTATTAACCAAGGGAAAGGGAAATATTATGAATAACAGAATTTCTTTGTGTGTTTTTGCCGTGGCTGGGGCTGCGTTTTTGGCCGGTTGTGCCGGAATGCGTGGGAACAATGAGAATGCGGTGTATGAAACGCCGGGGGTAGATTACGTTGAAAATTTAGATGTATATTCTGCACCACACAAAGATTCTTTCTTGAATCAATTGGCGATGAATTATCGTTCGTATGCGGTGTATAACGCGCGCACCAGTGGTTATCCTGATGTTGGCGAATTGTTCGCGCAAAAGGCGATTGGTGCTTTTTCAGGCGAAAGACCTTTCCCAGAGAGTCTTGAAAATTGGCGTGTGTCTTCGGAAAACGAAAGATTTGAAATATATAACGCCTATAATGAATTGATTGATATGTTAAAAAGCGACGCGATTCAATTGCAACCCCAATTGGCCGCAGAAAGTCAGGCAAAATTCGATTGTTGGTTGTCTGCATCGGCCAGCGGGCAGGGTGCAACTGCGTTGGAATGCAAAAATCGTTTCTTTGCAACGATGCAGGCTTTGCGTGATTGCATAGAAGGTAAAACTGTTGCGCCAATGCCGACAACAACTGTTGCGGAAACGTTGCCACATGCATCAGAACAATATTATCCTGAAACGCATAGTTTGTCTGCTATGTCGGGTTCAACGCGCGCTCGCGAAGGTTTGGTAATTGTTAATAATGTGAATATCCCATCTAATTTGGTTCAGGTGGTTCCTGTCCCTGCGGCGCAGCCGGTGGCGGCCCAGGCGCAACCGTTGGTATTCAACCAGAATATTTATGGCGTGAATGGTGGTGAAGAATATCAAGAAGTTTCAGAAGAATACCAAGATGTTGATTTGAATCCTGATTATGTGTCGCGTGATGAATTTATTGATATTATGACGGCGATGCGTGCGGATTTGTTGGCAATAAACGAACGTTTGGACGCTTTGAATAACAAAGAACCAGTGAAAGCGAACAACGAAAAGACTATTATCAAAGTGCAACAGATTCCATTGGAACCAAAACAGCACGTAATGGAAGAAATTTTCGAAATTCGTTTTGATTTCAACCAATCAACAATTAAACCTGAATATGAAGATTTAATCAGAAAATTGGCCAGCACGACCCAGGCAAACAAGAATATCAAAGTTTCTGTGGTTGGGCATACTGATACCGCGGGATCCAGCAATTATAATTATGCACTGGGCGGACGCAGGGCAGAGGCGGTTCAAAAAATGCTGATTAAATATGGTATTCCGTCAAACCAGATAATTGCGGTTTCTGCGGGTGAAGAAGATTTAAAGGTTCCAACACCTAATAATACACCAAATGCAGAAAATCGCCGTGTTCGTGTGGTCAAAGAAGTGCACTATACCGAACAACCAAAAACAAATGTCGCGCCGATTGTCGTTGAAGAATATACTGAAACAGACGATGTTGACGAATGTGAAGAATGCGAATATATGTAAAAATGGTAAATAATTGACAAAAAGGCTTGACAAAAAATTTTGATTTGGTATGTTTTCTCTGTTACCAGAGAGATGTTGTTGACAAAGGTAAGATAAAATGGAAAAAACAAAATCTTTCGGCAAAGGCCGTGCAAACGTAAAAGCCAAGGTAAATTTATTAGAACGTTTGAAAGATGCCGGCATGGTTCAGGCATCCCCAGAAAGACGGTAATTACGTTTCTATTGTTCCCTTGTGGATTTGGGTCAGGTTCTTCGTGAGACATTCGGGGAACTTGACTTTTTCGTTAAAATTTACTATAATACGTTTATCAGGCACCGGAATTCTCTGGTTGCAATTTCCAAAAAAGGTATTTTTTATGCATGTAAATGAATTAAAGACAAAGTCTCCGCAGCAATTATTGAAAATGGCGGAAGATATGGGGATTGAAAATCCTTCGCAATTAAATGTTCAGCAATTGCGTTTCGCGGTTATGCGTGTTTACGCGGCTGATAAATCTATTGTTTTAATAGGTGACGGCGTGTTGGAACGTATGCCAGATGGCTTCGGTTTTTTGCGCGCACCAGAAAGCAATTATCTGGCGGGACCGGACGATTTGTATGTGTCGCCGAATTTGATTAAAAAATACGGACTTAAAACCGGCGATTATGTCGAAGGTCAAATTCAGGCGCCGCAAAATGAATCTGAACGTTATTTTGCGTTGGAAACGATAGAACGCGTTAATGGCGATAATCCTGAAAAATTGCGTCATCGTGTTTCGTTTGACGATATGACGCCGTTATACCCAGATGAAAAATTAAAAATGGAAGTTGAAAACGATACCGACAAAGGCCGCAATCTGTCCGCACGTGTTATCGATCTGATTTCCCCAACGGGCAAGGGTCAACGTTCGCTGATTGTTGCGCCACCGCGTACTGGGAAAACAGTTATGCTGCAAAATATTGCTCATTCAATTGCGACAAATTATCCAGATGTCAAATTGATAGTGTTATTGATTGACGAACGTCCAGAAGAAGTGACCGATATGCAACGTAGTGTTCGCGGTGAAGTGATTTCTTCGACGTTTGATGAACCGGCGACACGCCATATCCAAGTGGCCGAAATGGTTATTGAAAAGGCAAAACGTTTGGTAGAGGCGGGTCAAGACGTCGTGATTTTGTTGGATTCTATTACACGTTTGGGGCGCGCATACAATACGGTTGTCCCGTCCAGTGGTAAAGTGTTGACTGGGGGGGTTGACGCATATGCGTTGCAACGTCCAAAACGCTTCTTTGGTGCGGCGCGTAATATCGAAGGTGGCGGTTCGTTGACGATTATTGCGACGGCTTTGATTGATACAGGTTCTAAAATGGACGAAGTTGTTTTCGAAGAATTTAAGGGAACCGGTAACAGCGAAATTATTTTGGACCGCAAATTATCTGATAAACGCGTGTATCCGGCGATTGATATTACTAAATCCGGCACGCGTAAGGAAGATTTGTTGGTGTCCAAAGATACATTGTCAAAAATGTATGTGTTGCGCCGCATAATCAACCCGATGGGAACATTGGAAGCAATGGAATTTTTGCTTGATAAATTGCGTTTGACGAAAACGAACGAAGATTTCTTTAATTCCATGAACCAGTAATAAAAAAACCGCCGTTTGGCGGTTTTTTGTTGTTATCAGCGAACGCATTATTGTGCATTAACAAAAGCAACCTGTTGTTTTGCAGTGTCATCATCCCACGTCGTCCAAATTTCAACACGTTTGGCTTCTAATGCGGTTTTTACTGCGCCACCAGTGACCAGCCTAGTAGAATCACTTGCCAAGCCATCCAATGATGTTAATATATATTGATCGGCTGGTTCTACGTCACTCATGTCGCCATCATAATCTATATACAATTGGGCGTTATCAGCATCTCTTTGCACTCTGTTTATTGCAACGATTACATCATTATAGGCACCCTTAACATATGCGGTTGTGGCAATATGTGTTTCGTCATCTTGTGTTGGGTCTATGGTTGCATATGCTGGAATGCCTGTTGCAATTTTTATTGTTCCGTTATATGGAACCTTTGCTGGCCCGGCTACGGTTTGATAATCTGCCATCAAGAACAAAAAAGGATTTTATATGAATAAATTTTATCTCTGTATTTTATTGGTGGGCGTTGTTTGTGGTGCCTATGTGTGCGGTGCAGCGGTTTCAGACGCCAAATGTCGCGCAAATGTGGCACAACAAAATATGCGCGATTTACAAAATTTCCAAAAAGAAATTACACAAAACAAAAGGAAAAATCATGAAACTGTTTATAAAACTAATACCAATGATATTCGTCGCATCTTGCGCGATAAATACACAATTGCCGAATAGTTCGCTATGTGATTGTGATATTATATATGGTCGCGCAATCGATTGGGAAAATATCAGCGACGATTTAGCGCGCAATATCTATGAACACAATTTGAACTGTGAAAAACAATCGAACCAATAGTCGTTATTTTTTATAACTTTCAATCACGCTTTCGGCGGCCATTTGAATACGGCTAAGGTCTTTTTCGTATGTTGCGCAATCGCGTTCGATTTCTGATTTATACGCGTCGCGCAGATTTGATGCCATATAGGCGCATGAACGTAATGTTTCAACACAATATGAATGTCCGGTCGCAAATGCGTTTTGGCCACGGACGCGACTTTCTGTTGATGCCCAATCAATGTCCAGCGCGCTATCTAGATTAACCCATGGATTCGTATTTGTGTATGCCCCGACAGTTGCGTCCCAATATGATTTTATTTCATCGTCAGTTATATCGGTGTCGTATTTCAATTTTATGATTTGTTCAATCAAAGAATCGATTTTGTTTTGATATTTGGAATCAATCTGGGCCAATTTAGCACTACAAAAACAGCGGTTATATGCAGTGTCGCCACGTTCGCAATATCCGTCCATGCATTCCTTGTAATTCGCAAAGCATTGTTGTGATGACAAATGGACAGATGATGTTGAATTTGTTGTCCCCGAACGAACACGTGTGTTTTCGGTCGCGCTGCGTGCAACAACACGACGATTTGGTGTGACCGTCACATTGGCAGAGCGGGGCGTCATAGCCGACGAAGTCGTCCCCGCGCGTGCAGTATTTGTGCGTTGCACAACGCGTCTGGAATCATTAGTTGAGGGTGTCAATTTGACGGGTGTTGCAGCCCTGGGTTGATTTTCAGATGTGCGTGCGCGTGATGGGCGTTTGACGACCCGACGATTAGAAGACGTCACAGGTGTTGTTCCTTTTATAGAATTTTGACCCGTTTGGGCGTCAACTGCGGCGTTTTGAACATTCTGGTTCAATGTTGATGGATATATGTTTTTATACAAATTTTTGTTGATAAAACGATTGCCATTGGCACGATCAGCCCCAATCGCAGGGAGAACAGCAGTAAAAAACAGTATGAAAATAGAAATTCTTTTTCTCATACTGTTTATTTTACACTTTTTTGCGAATTTATACAAGCAAATTTTATCTTTCGTCGCGTTCTGCCGCTTTGTTTTTTATGCGTTGTTTGCGATCAAGATAGCGTATCGCAGACTCGGCACGTTTTATATCTTCGGCATCTGGACGTGGACCTTTGTAATAAAATCCAATAGATGTTGATAATTTGCGCAAATTTTCCAGATTTATAGGGTTGTTTAATTTGACGATAAAATCACCGCTGAATTTATCGCGCGTGATGTTGTCCCATCCAGAATCGCGCAAGTAATATTCCAGTAATTGATTGTATTTTTCCAATGTAGATTTGCCCAGAGTATTGACGCCTTTGGGAGATGAATATTTTACACCGAACCAGATTTCGTTTGTTCCTGTATAAAACGTTGCGTAACCAAATTTGTTGATTTCCATGTGATTGCGGCGTTTTCTTGCGGTTCCGTCAATACGTTCAGTGACGGCGGTAATACCCTTAGCAAATTTGTTTTTTGGTTTTTCGTTTAATTCGTTTCCCATGATTAATTCGCCGTTTTCATAGCCGATAGCCATGCCGGTTTTTTGAGCATCTAATTCATCATCGGTAAATATTGGTTTTGTGATTTTTGCCATATTAAAGAACTCCTTTTTGTTTTTCAGAATTATACCATATTTTCGTGGATTATTCATCAATAAAAAAACTGGTTTTGAAACCAGTTTTTTATTGGTTTACTGTTTTTGGCTTAGCGTTCGGCGTCTTTGTCGACTTTGCGTGCCAATAACGCTGCGCCCAACATCGATGCCATGCCGACACCCATCATGGTATAAGTCTTTTTAGGGCTGGCTAATTCTTTTTTTGCCTGTTCTGGTGACATTTGGTCACGGACGTCTTCGGTGCTTATTCCGGAATACAGCATCAAAAAGCCAATGATGCCCCATACAGCGGCAAAACGTTTAATTTTTTTCTGTTTTTGAACTTTCTTTTGTTCTTTGTCCATAAATTCGTGCATTCTTTCACCTCTTGTTTTTTTTGTTTTTGTGTTCTTTCACACTTATATTATAATACAAAATAACACTTTGTCAAGTGGTAGAAGGTTTTTTTGAACTTTTTTATCTGTTGCGCTGTTTTTCGTTTAACACTAATTCCAGATAACTGCGATATTGCCCTGGGGTCATGTGCGCGATTAAATCAGACATTTGTTCATCGTTGATAAACCCGCGGTTATATGCAATTTCTTCAATACAAGCGATTTTGATACCTTGGCGTTCTTCTATCATTTTAACGAAATTTCCAGAATCCATCAGCGAATTTGGGGTTCCTGCGTCCAACCAGACATTACCGCGGTGCATCGGGACGACAGACATGCGTCCTTGGTTTAAATAGATATTATTCAAATCTGTGATTTCATATTCGCCGCGTGCAGACGGTTTTAATCCTTGGGCGAATTTGACAACGTCTGACGGATAGAAATAAAGTCCCACAGATGCGAATTTAGATTTTGGATTTTTTGGTTTTTCTTCTATGGAAATAGCCTTGTAATTCTTGTCAAATTCTACGACACCAAAACGTTGCGGGTCAGATACTTCGTACGCGAATATAGTCGCACGATTGTCCATGTTCTTTTTGACTTCGGATTTAAAGATGTTGAATTCGGTGTCCATATGGAAGATATTGTCGCCCAAAATCAAGCACACGTTTTCATTGTTTATGAAATCAGAACCGATAGTAAATGCCTGAGCAATTCCACGTGGTTCTTGCTGAATCTTGTATGATATATGCATACCGATTTGCGAACCGTCGCCCAACAATTTTTCTATGTTTGGCGTATCGTGCGGGGTAGAGATAATCAAAATGTCTTTGATTTCAAATTGCATCAACGTGGACAAAGGATAATAAATCATCGGTTTGTCATACACAGGCAATAACTGTTTAGATATTGTTTTTGTCAATGGATAAAGCCGTGAACCACTGCCGCCGGCCAATAAAATACCTTTCATATCTTGTACACCTTTGTTGTTTGATACGGCAAATAGTAATACAAAAAGACGTAAAGTCAACAATTGTGTTGCTAAAGTGAAAATAGGGGGTGGGGCGAAAGGATTGTTTCGCTGTCGCTTCACTCCCTTGGCTCATTCGCGTTGCGAACCGGCATACTTCCGTCTGCCTTTCGCCTGCGGGTCGAACCTTCTTTCCCGAATGTTCGAATCCTTTTCGCACAACAGACAAAAGTTAAATAAAAAAATACCGCGCAAAGCGGTATTTTTTTATTTAATCTGGTCGTGCATGGTGAACAGTTCTCGAGCCGATATTGTTGAGATTGGATGGGAGATGATTGAGGAGTTGAAACGAATATTAAGTGTTGAAAAATAAAATGTATTGGAATATAGTCATAACATGTAGAAAGGATGATATTATGAAAAAGATTTTATTTGTTTTATGTGCATTTTTGTTAGTAGCATGTGAAAGCCCGTTGTATCGTAATTATGTTGGAGATAAATATATAATAGGTCAAGGTGGTTTCGCACAAGAGTATTATTCGTCAGAAGATTTGTGGTTAAGTAAAAAATACCCTGATACTGGTGTTGGTTTTTGGTTGGCTGGTTTACCAGAGGGGCAAAAGTGCAAGCTTATTGGGTTTGCACAAGATTCTGATAAATATCGATTGGCGCAAGAAATTTTAGAAAAAGGTGGTAATATAGCGACACAGTCGGCCGTTTCTTTCCCCGTTTCTTTTGAAGAGGGGGGCGGTGTGTTGGACGTTTCAACCAATGGTGGAAATGTAACTGTTAATAAATTAAGTAATTGGGGTGTAAGTAGCACAACTTACTTTGGATACAATGTTTTTCGTTGTGAATAGTAGACTTTTGTTTGGCTAGCACGATACTTTATGTCGGTTGCGCCGCAACCGTGACGATTTCGCTGCGCTCTGGCTTGCAAAATCTACTTGTTGTCGAACCTGACAACTTTGTTGTGATGTGTCAAATCCAAATTTCGCCATGACATAAATTAAAACCGACCAAAATGGTCGGTTTGAATTTATGGTCGGGGCGAAAGGATTGTTTCGCTGTCGCTTCACTCCCTTGGCTCATTCGCGTTGCG
>CAMZDE010000023.1 GCA_947305255.1 uncultured Alphaproteobacteria bacterium | reverse complement strand
GCGGACACGAACACAATACGCGGCATTTGATTTATTCGCGTTTTTGGCATCATGCGCTTTATGATTTGGGTTTGGTAAATACCCCCGAACCATACGCAAAACGTACCGCCCAAGGTCTGGTTTTAGGCAGTGATGGGTACAAGATGTCTAAATCGCGCGGTAATGGGTTCCAAGTGACCGATTTATTGAAATCTGCGGGTGCAGATGCGGCGCGTGTTGCAATATTGTCTTTGGGGCCGTGGCGCAATAATACTATTTGGACAGATGGGACATTGGCCGGCGTGCAAAGATTCTTGAAACGCGTCGAAAATTTCTCTGATAATCTGACCGACGATGCGTTGACGCCGAATCAGGAAAGATTAGTTAATAAATTAATTGCAGATGTCACTGACAGAATCACAAATATGGGATTCAATACGTCTATTTCCGCGATGATGGAATTTATCAACGAATTCCCAGGCGGCAAAATGCCGCGCGCTGCATATGAAATCTTGATTCAATTGTTGAATCCGTTTGCACCGCATTTGACCGAAGAAGTCTGGGAAAAGTTAGGCCACAAAGATATTCTGGTTTTTGAACCATGGCCGACGTTTGATGCGTCAAAATTGGTTGCAACCGATATGACAATTGTGGTTTCTGTGAACGGAAAGCGTGCGAATGATTTTGTTGTTCCGGTCGATATCGCCGAAGAAGACTTAATCGCCGCCGCCAAAGAAGCCGCAGCGCGCCAATTAACCGATGCGACGATTATAAAAACTATCGTTGTTCCGAAAAAATTGGTCAATTTCGTCGTTAAAAAATAGGCGATTTTGTATGCCCTATTTTTGCGTCCGCCAAAGTGATTTGGCGGATGTTTTTTGGACCTTATATTGACAAATGTAATTTTTTGACTATATTATAAATGGTTTGGGGGATGAAATATGGCAAAAAAATTTATTATCGAAGCAACGCCCGAATGGGAAAATATCTGTGAACAATGCGGTATGTGCTGTTTGATTAAATATCGCGATGAATTGGGTAATATTTATCTGACCAATGTTCGTTGTGCTGCGCTGGACAAAGACACCCGTAAATGCAAATGCTATGCTGCCGATATGAATGCGCGTGATAATGGTTCTGATAACTGTATTGCGCTGGGAGGTGTTCCTGTGACGCGTGAAACTTTGAATAACGGGTATCCGGTGCCTTCGTTTTGCCCGTATGCGCAAAAATTCTGTAAAAACGATGCGGCAAAAAAGCCAAAACATCGTCCCGACATAGATTGGGCAAAAACCATATCAGAAACTGAAATGGCGGATGGCGATTCGGTTGCAAAGCATATTATTATTGGGTCACAGAAATATTTTAAGTATAACCCACAAATAAACAAACAAATTCACGATTCAATGAAAGGCATAGAACGATAAAAAACCGCCGTTTTGGCGGTTTTTTCTTTACGATATTTTTTGTAATCTACGAATGCGTTTTTCGCAATTATCAAACGGGCTTTCCAAAAATGTTTGGGCGCATAAAAACGCGATTTCGATATCTATATCATCGGCGGCCAATGCCAAAACATTGATGTCATCATGAAAGCGGTCGTCGCGTGCCTGTTCTGGTCTTTCACAGCGCGATGCGCGAATGTGACGATAGCGATTCGCGGCGATTTCCATACCTGCCCCCGTGCCACAGATTAAAATACCGCGTGATTTGTTGTCGTCCAACATCGCGTCTGCTAATTTTTCTGCGACATCTGGGAAATCCACAGGCGTGTTCAAATCATTTGTTCCTAAATCCACCACAGTATAGCCCGCCGCAGACAGCATTTCATTCAAATACAATTTTAATCCTACGCCACGATGATCGGCCGCGATATAAACAGTCGAAATGTCATTATTTTTCATTTTTTTTATCGTCCTTTCGTTTTGCCAATTTGCATTCCAAACCTGTATTGGCAGTTATGTTCAAAGTTTTATAATTCAATGTGCCCGACATTTTTGCATTGGACAATATGTTTGCAACGTTCACGTATGCGTCGCCCTGTAAAGACCCGTGCAAAAACAGTGTTTGTGCGTGAATATTGCCCGTGACACTGCCGCCACGACCGATGACAAGCGTGCTGGCTGAAATGTCACCATTAACAGTTCCGTGAATTTGCACAGTGTGATCTGTTTTGATGTTGCCGTCTAATTGACAGCCTGCCCCGATGATGGTTGGGGATTGTTTTTCATCTGAATTTGTGAATGCTAGCATTACTTTTTCCTTTCCTTAATCTTTGACAAAATTAGTTGGGTTGAATGGTGTTCCTTTGTATCTGATTTCATAATGTAAATGTGGTCCTGTTGAACGTCCGGACGAACCACCCAAACCAATGACAGTCCCAGGACGAACCCAATCACCACGTGAAACCATGATACGTGATAAATGCGCGTATAATGTTGTGAATCCTAAACCATGGTCAATTTCAACAGTTGTGCCGTATCCAGAGCGTTCCCCCGCAGATATAACGCGCCCAGGTGCCACGGCATACAATTCAGTTCCGATTTTCCCAGCGAAATCGATACCTTTGTGTTGTTTGTTTTTGCCAGTAAATGGGTCTTTGCGATTACCGAATTGTGACGTAATACGTGGTTTTTCAAGTGGTGCCCCCAATGGTAATATTGTCGTCAACCGCTTTAAACCATGCCATTTTTCCAGTTCTTGGGCGATTTTTTTATAGCGTGGATCAGAATTATTATCAACCTTTAACGGAATGTATGCTTTGCCAATTAAATGATTAGAATATTTGTTCGCTTGGTCCATTAATTTTTTTTCATTTAATCCTAATTTGATTATATTTGTGTTGATTTGTTTCATTTTCGCTTGAAGTACGGAAATGTTTTCATCTGTCAATCTTACAACGATATCGATGATTTGTTTGTCTGCATCTGCGATTTCATTTGATGCAGCGATAATTTGCTGATTTTGCTGTTTAATAGTCGCATTTTCGTTGCGAACTAATTCAAATTCTAATGAAATATCGGACAGTTTATCAAATTCAGGAACATAATTTTCATTGTCCATCATTTCAGAAACCCGAACATGCAAGAAATCCAGTTCGCCAAATATTTTTGATTTTGCGTTTAATAGGCTTTCGCGGTCTTTGTCGGATAGTTTATCTTTGTCTGCCTTAGATATCTTGTCGTCCAAAATATTCAAATCGCGCGCCAAATCGTTATATTTTTTCAAATATGTTTTTATGTCATTCATGTGGCGTTCGTGTTTGTTTCGCATCTGTTCCAATTGTTGAGTGCGTTTTTGCAAAAGTGGACGATGATACATATAAACGTATGTTGACCATGCCGCCCACGCACACATTGTGATTGTCACGCAAAATTTAGCAAAACGCCAAAATGTATTTTGACGATACGTATCAACGTTACCTGTGGTTATATCCATCACAGTGCAATCGCGCGAGGGGAATAAATGCATAATACAACGCCAGACTATGCGGAATGGCAAAGTTATCAATTCCCAAATGGAAGAAAAATATCGCGCTATGAAATCAATCATCGTGTTACCAGTGTAGCCAACATGTCGTCAACAGTCAAGCCTTCGCGTAATATTAAATCATTATTCATGGATGTTCCTTGAAATAATGTTGTGCCGGTATTTACACCCTTGTGCGCACGAATCAAGACGCGTTCGGCAGTATTTTTCGTGCTGAACAGCGGAAATATTTGAATGCCACCAACGTGTTTGTCGCACAATACAGATAAAATCTTGTCCATGGCCAGTGTGTCAACAATTGTGCAAAAATATCCGTTCGCTTTTACCCGTGCCAGACTTCTTTTGGTCCACAAAACAATATTTGCATTATGATGCGCATTATGCTTTTTTACAGGAGTTCCTTGGAAATACGGTGGATTAGTTATAACTAAATCATAACATTCAGATGTTGACCATTGTGTTATATCGGCGTTAACCAGATTTATTTTTTTGTTGTTTAATTCTATATTTTTTTTGCACGCGTCTAACATTTCAGGTGAAACATCAATACCGGTAATTTGTGCGTCGGGAATATGCTGGAATAAACATAGCGAAACACCGCCTGTTCCAATTCCAACATCCAATACGGTTTTTATGTTTTTTGGTGCAAAAGCCGCCAACCAAACGGCGTCCGAAGTCGGGTTATAAAGACTCTGAATCATTGATATACGACCGTTCAGTAATGTAAATTTTTCTTGTTTTTTTAACATGCCTATATAATAATTCAAAAAAATAAAAAGGCAAGTTTATATGTTAAAGGAAAATTTTATCGCGACGACCGCTTTGAGTTCTTTTAATAACGCGGCGTTATGTTCTCCGTTTTTTGCGACCGTTGGTTTGTTGACGTTGCCTTTGTTATGGATTGTGTATTTATATGCGCACGATTTTGAATCGAAATTTGGTTGGGACAATCGAACGATTGATAATAAAATTGGTTTCTGGTCAACCCTATTTTTATCATTATGGGTGATGTTATGTGGTGGAAATTATGCGGTAATACGTGATAGTATATCGTGGCTGCCTGTGCTGGTTGGGGTGATTTTGTTTGTTTCGATGTCTGTCGTTGTGCAAAAGAGTATTCAATTAGATTATATGAAAAAAATCGGCGGTGCAAAAACTCGTTTGTTTGTATTTTTTATGTTGGTTTTGATGGCTGGGGCCGCTGGTTGGGGAAATGCGTGGACAATGTTATTACAAATCAGTGCAGTTGTATGCGGAATTATTTTTGGATTGTGTGTGAGAAAAAACATATCTTTGGTGCCGGTTGGTGTGTTGTTGTTCCTTTTGATGTCGGTCGTGGTTTTGATGCAGCCTGAATTTTTCAGATTTGGTCAATTGGGTAATTTGACGATTGTTCATTTGTTGGCTATTGTTATTACGGGATTTTTTGGAATTACTGCTTTGACAACAAAATATGTCCATGCGCGGTCTCGTATTCATCATAGTGCATATATAAAATTAAAATGGTTGTTTCGGATTGCGTCGTTGTTGGCGTTGGTGTTGTTTATTTCGACGGAATCTGTGCCTGTGTTTTTGGGGTTGGTTGCTGCGATTGGCTGTTTGGAAACATTGTCGATATATCATAGCAAGAATATCCATGAAAATATCTATAAACAATCGTTTGCATGGTTGGTGATTTGCGTTGGTGTGATAATAATTTGCCCTGCTCTTTCTGGGGTTGGGGTTTTGTATTTGGCGTCATTGGCAAGAAAGGCAAAAGCGTCTGAATTTCTGGCTTTGTTATAATTTGTTATATTTAATGAATACCATTTGTTGTGGTTTTAGTGTATATTTACCGCGAAATAAATGTGTAAAAATATTTTAAGGGATAAAGAATTATGGCAACTATCATAGACCCCAGTGCGGTTATTAAACCAGGTGCGGTTATAGGAAATGATTGTAAAATTGGTCCATTTTGCATTATTGGGCCGGATGTTGTTTTGGGCGATCGCGTTGAATTGATTTCTAATGTTGTGATTGGTGGAAAAACATCAATTGGTGACGATTCTATTGTGTATCCGTTTGCGGTGTTGGGTGTAATGAGCCAAGATTTAAAATGGCAAGATGAATCTACTATGACCGGATTGCGTATTGGGAAACGTTGTAAAATTCGCGAATATGTGACGATTCATTCAGGAACGCCTGCATCAAATGGGACTGAAATTGGTGACGATTGCCAGATTATGGTAAATGCGCACGTTGGACACGATTGTAAAATCGGGAACAGTGTTGTTATGTCCAATTTGGTTCAAGTGGCCGGCCATGTAGAGGTTGAAGATTTCGCAATTTTATCTGGCGGTTCTATGGTGTTACAATTTGCCCGTATTGGTCGTAACGCTTTCATCGGTGGGATGAGTGGTGTTGGAAACGATGTTTTGCCTTATGCTATTTATGAGGGCGCGCGCGCGGTATATCGGACGATAAATCGTGTTGGTTTGATGCGACATGGTTTTACAAACGAAGATTTGCATGCAATTCATTCTGTGTATTCGGCTGTATTTAATAGTGCTGATGGGACGGTCGCAGAACGATTGAACAAGATTCGAAAGGAAGTAAAACATAACAAATATGCTATGGACGCCATAGATTTTATTGAAAATCGTTCGAAACGTGGCATTGGAACCGCGAAAAATGAAAACAATTAACGATAAATTAAAAATTTTTATTATTGCAGGTGAAGTTTCTGGCGATGTTTTAGGTGCTAAAATAATGCAGGAAATACCAGATGCTGAATTTATCGGTATTGGCGGTCAAAATATGATTGATATGGGATTAAAGCCTATATTTCCGATGTCTGATTTGGCGGTCATGGGAATATTTGAAGTTTTGGCCCATGCGCGTACATTAAAATCCAGAATTCGCGAAACCATAGATGCAATATTGGTTGAAAAACCAGATATTGTTTTGACTATTGATTCGCCTGGGTTTGCCAAGGCTGTGGTTGGTGCGGTAAAAAAGCGTCAATTGTTACATCGGACAAAATTTTATCATATTGTCGCCCCCCAAGTGTGGGCTTGGCGGCCAAAGCGTGCAAAAAAATATGCAAAAATTTTTGATAAATTATATGCCTTTTTTGATTTCGAAGTCCCCTATTTCACTAAATACGGATTGAATACTGTCGCGGTTGGGCATCCGATTGCCGATGGCTTAGAAAAATATCAATCAAATGGCAAAAATGAAAAAACAATCGCGTTGGTCCCAGGAAGCCGTATGTCAGAGGTAAAACGTTTGTTGCCTGTATTTCAAAAAACAGCAGACATGTTATGTCGCTGTGGATATCGTGACTATAAATTTGTTATACCGGTTGTCGAAACAACAGAAAAATACATACGCGATAGTGTAAAAAAATGGTCTGTGGTGCCAAAGATAGTTCCTGCATCTCAACGTTATGATGTTTATGCGAATGCCTATATTGCCATAGTAGCCAGTGGAACCGTTTCTGCCGAATTAGCAATTATGCATATTCCGACCATAGTTGTTTATAAAATGAATCCGTTGACGTTGGCGTTGGCGCATATGCTGATTCGCGTTAAATGGGTTTCGTTGGTTAATATTTTGATGGGTGAAACAATATTCCCTGAATTATTAGGCAAGAAAGCCAATCCTTGCGCAATAATGGATTGTGTTCAACAATTGTCTTTGCCGTCGGTCAGACATAAAATGATATCAGATTTACAACGCGCAGATTGTAAATGGAAGCGCGATAACACAAATTCTGCAAAATTAATCGCTGATGATATTATGAAAGCGCGATAAAATATCGTTGCCCCTAATCAAGTGCTGGCGTCCAATGTTCTGGATTCGCTATGTATTGATATGCGTTAAGATTTGTTTTAGATATTTCTGTTTCGGTTGCCTTTGGTTGACGAACATGTTCCAATACTGGTTCGATAATAGTTGTTCCATTGGCGCAAAGCACATACGATGAATTCTCTAATCTTTTGATGTCCATACGCGGACAAACCTGAGATAAAGATGACATCACAGATTGTTGACACCAATAATCGCCGTTTGGTGTGCCAGATGACGAATCAGACAACATTGTTGATGTACAGTTCGGAATTGAACCATTGGTCGCAGTTGTAATTGGTAATATTGGACGACATATTGGTGCGGTTCCATTTTGACTACGGAATCCACCGTTTTCCCAGCACGAACATATGCCCCACGATTGAACATCGACTTTGGTGCCATAATAGGCAGGACACATATCTTCATTTTCCATAAATTTATACCAATAACTAAGATATTTATCAGAATTATAAACACTGTTGATATAAAATGCACTGGTCGGGGCGGCTGTATTTATATGACAGAAATTGTTTGTATCGTATCCGTATTGAATTGCATATTTGTATTCTAAGAAATAGCCGTTCACGTCTTCGCATTGTATCGACAGATTATTGATAATTTTCGCATATACTTCTGACGCGACCCCCCGAGAACGAATCTGTCTATCTTCAATTGGTGTATTCGCATCACCGTCATCGATGGTATAGATTGTTTTACCGTTTTCGTCTGATAGTTTATCAAAACCACCGAATACCCGTGTTAATAATTCGCTATTGGTGCAACCTTCGGTTACAGATAATTCTTGGGCGCATGGGGAAACGATATTTCCTTTGTTATCATATAATGAAAACCAATCAAGTGCGGTACCTGCTGAAAATAGCCCGCTTTGTGGTGAATAGAAATTTTCATACCCGGTGCCCCCAAATTTGTCAAAGCATTGTTGAGCAATTGCGCGGCATGCAGTTTCGGAATCTGTTGATTTTTTCGTCGTTAAATATGTTCTGATTACGTCGCCACCAAACATGTTATTACAAGAATCGATATAATCAGAACATAATTTGTCTGTTAAATCTATGGCAGCCGGTTCCAATATAATTGAATTATCGCCGGTCAAATTAGCCATTGCGCTGGCAATAGCGGTTCCTTGGTCGTTATAACACGCCGTTACCAAATCAAAACAACTTTGTTCTATTTTGTCCACTTTGGTTTGTTGGGCGTAATATATGTCCAATAATGCCATGTCTAAATATTGTTTCCATACGGTATCTGCATTTTCGACACATTTATCCAACGCAGGTTTGGCAAATTTTTTCGTTTTGTTTTCAAAGAATTGGACAAAATTGCGATTGTTCGATATCGAAGACAATTTTTGGTTTTCCAGATTTTCAGCGTTTTTGAACGTTAACAGTTCGCCCAGTTTATAAAAATCAACAACACCTGTTAACGGCGCCCCAGTTGTCACGTCTATGAATTGACCATAATCCAAACATTTGTGATAATTTTCGCCGCAAACTTCGTCGCTTTTGATTGCAGATTCGACATTTGTTATGCATTTTGCGATATCGTCGGAATTATGTTTTTTGCGATTTTCAACACGTGCCAAATCCAACATAGCACTATTTTCGTATGTTGATGCCTTTAATGATTTTTGTTGCGCTTTTAACGCGGTTTCCACGGTATTGCAATCTTGTTCAATCGCCATCAAATAGGCGTTTATCGCGCGCTGTAATGATGCGTCGTTGCAATCTTTTTTTACAATGGATTTACATGTCGGAAATACAGACCTATACAGCGTTGTTCCATTATATGACGCAATTATTTGACCAGAATTATCCAACCCAAATGCATTCGTCATGTCAGCCGATATGTTTATACTATTCAAATCTTTGTATTTGCCGCCCACAGACACATCTTCGCCTTTAATCGCGTTCATAATCGCTTGTAATAATTGTTTCGATGCAGATGTGTCGTCGGTCAGCGCGATTTCGCCTTCGGTTGCGGTTTTCATAGCCAAAGCCTGATCATATGTCATGCCTACAACATCTAAATTTTCGGAAAATTCAGTCAAATTTGCGCTGACTTTCTGATATGTTTCATAAATATCTTGGAAATCGTAAATGCGGTCACTGCACGAACAGCGTTTGAATTCGTCGCTTTTTGATGCACAAAATTGATCCATGCACGCAAAGAAAGATTCTTTGCAATATTCGTATTCTGCGCCAGTTTTGGTTTCTATGGGTGTGGATTGAGTGGTTATTGTCGCACGCGAAATTATGTTTTGTCGTGGTGTTGTGGCCGTCCGAGTTGCGGTTTTTCGTGTTGTTCTTATTGGTGTTCGTGTTGCCACGCTGCGTGTTGCCGTTGATGTAATATTTTTTTGGTTTTGTTGTGCGGAACGCGATACGTTTGATGTTGTTTGTTTTGCATTTGCAACCGTCCGCGATTTGTTTTCATTAGATACAGATTGTGTCATTTTTCCGCGGTTTTGCGCCACATTTCCACGTGTAGCAGCATCCGCATTAAATATGCAGATTAAACCCATGAAAACAAATGTAAAAAATTTCTTCATCTCTGGTACAAAGTTTAGCAAATTTCTAAAAAATATAGCAAGCAAAATCACATAAATTTTTATAAAAAATAACAACGTTTATAAAAAGAAAATAATATGGTTGCTTTTTGTCATGTTTATGATACAATGAATGCCGGATCCATGCGGGTGGATTCGGGGCTATGCTAGGCTCAGAGAATTCGGTGCAATTGCATCGTTAAAACCATGTCACAGTGATGTATTTGTTGCTGTGTCCCCTGATACTTATGGTCGGGGAGTCGTGTGTTATACAACAGGAAAAACCGAAAGCCACGAAATCATTAATTCTCTGATTTAGCAACTCCCCGACTGCCGATTTTTTGGCGGTCTTTTTGTATCGCGGGGCGAAGATGGTTTATGGTTTGATTTTCGAAGGACACAAAAGTTTAAGCGCGCAAGACCAGCGTAGTGGCATTTTGCAATTTGCCAGATTACACGAAATCCCTGTTGATAAATTCATATCTTTTAACAGCAATCCAAATATTTTACTGTTTCAATCTGGCGATACGGTCGTTTGTTATGCGTGGAGTTGCCTATGTCAGAAAATGTCCTTTTTGCGCGCGTTTATCATGCATCTTGTTAGAAATGGCGTGAATCTATATTCCGTGACCAGCGAATACCATATTGATAGCACGATGGATATGAATGCTTTGGGGTATGCAATCGCCGCATACGAAGATATACGTTTCAATTTTTGGTCTAATAAAACCGCGGAAAGTGCCACAAAACGCGCTTTTTCGGGTCGTCGAATTGGCGATAGAAATAAAACACATATTTTAGACGGTCGCGAAAAAGCGGTCTGGGATATGTATAACAATGGTTTCAGCATGTATGCAATCGCAAAGAAAATGAAGGTTTCAGCCCCAACAATCAAACGTTTCCTTAGCTCACAAAACTAAACAAGATTAAAGAGAACAAAATGCCAAAAGTATCTGTATTAACCCCGATTTATAATACTAATCCCGTGCATTTGCGAGAGATGATAGAATCAATTTTATCCCAGACATTTACGGATTTTGAATTTTTGATTTTGAATGATAGTCCCGACAACCAAGAAATAGAAAACATAGTTTTTGAATACGTCAAAAACGATAAACGTATAAAATATTACAAAAATGAACGTAATCTTGGTATAACGCCGTCACGTAATAAATTATTGAAATTAGCAACAGGTGAATATCTGGCCATATTTGATCATGATGATATTTCTTTACCGACACGCTTGGAACAAGAAGTCGCCTATCTGGACGCACACCCATATGTTGGTGTGGTTTCGGGATGGCTGGAAAAATTTGGCGATAAAAAACATAACGGAGAATTTTGGACTCAACCGGAATATGATTCTGAAATACGGATATCTTTAATGAGTAATTGTCATGTTATGCATACGGCGGCGATGATAAGAAAATCTGTGTTGATTGATAACAATATAGAATACGAAGAATTTTATACGCCTGCCGAAGATTACAGATTATGGGCGCGGCTAATGGATGTTACGCATTTTTATAATATACAAAATGTTTTGGTTAAATATCGTTGGTTTGGAAACAATACATCAAATCGGATGAGTCTTGAACGTGAAGAAGCAGCTGCTAACATAAGAATGGAATTATGCAGTAAATACTTAGAATATGCGAAACAGGTTATGCATACTAAATTTGTAGGAACATGTTTCAGATTACGTTTTTTAGGAATTCCTTTACTAAAAATCAAGGATAATAAAATTTACCTGTTTGAATGTTTGCCTGTTTTGAAAATCAAATGGAGATAAAAATGAAAATATTCAAAAAAGTAGAATTTGATGATAATGGTGTTCATACAAAAAAATATTATTTTTGTGGGATAAGATATTTGAAACAGCAAAAATTTATATCTGACGCGTATTCTTTTAATAGAATATATTTATTTGCTATTAAAATATACAGTCGTTTTAAAACAGCTGTTACTCTGTGCGAGGATGGTGTTAGTATCATTGAAATCGGTGATATTTCCGGAGAAGGTAAAACGGGGCGGACAGCTATAGAGAGTTTGAAAAAATCTAATATCAAATTTGATAACTGTGAACTTACTGATTTGTATGTAAAGTGTTCACCGCATTATAAAACACAAATTGTTTTTTCTACGTCTGATTTTATCAAAAACCCCATTTACAACATAGTCCCATTGTTAGTTTGGGAATTTGAGTCCGGTATGAAACAATGCCGAAAGTATGCTTTTACGAACATTGCTGGTGTCGCAACGTTTTCAACTTTTTGTGCGAATTATTTTCGTAAAATTGCACCCCAGAAAATACCGATATATGTTTTGCCTTATCCCTTGGATATTGATGTTACAAAATTGGCAAATAAAAACGAAGTGCGACAAAAATATGGCATAAAATTTGATGATTTTGTGTTCTTCTTTAATTTTTCTTATAAATCGTCGTATTTCAGAAAAAATCCCGAAGGAACCTTACAGGCTTTTGTTCAAGCTTTCCCGTATAAACCTGTAAATACAAAATTGGTAATAAAAACCGTGGGGGCATGTTATGCGCCTGATTTAGTAAAACGCCTGCGTTCTAAAATAACAGATTTTGGATTAGATGAAAATGTAATTTTAATAGAAGAAGATTTGACTGATGAACAGATGTATTCTTTGATTAATTGTTGCGATGTTTATATATCTTTACATAGGGGCGAAGGTTTGGGGTTGGGTATGATGGAAGCAATGGCAATGGCAAAGCCTGTTATCGCAACGAATTATGGCGGAAACACAGATTTTACAAAACCAGAAACCGCTTTGATGGTAGATTATAAAATGATTAGGCCGAAAGAAATAGATTTGGCTGCATATAAAAATGTTAATTTATGGCCGGAACCAAATGTAGAAACCGCGGCAAAAAGCATGAGATATTTGTACGATTATCCCGATAAGGGTAAACAACTTGGTCAAAGAGCACAAAAGTTTGTTCGAAAAAATTTTAATTCAGATAAGTTTAATGCCGCAATAGACAAGTTTTTTACATCAAATAACAAAAAGGGGTAATATTATGAAAAATTTAGTGTTTGATGCTACAATCTTAGCCAATGCCGCAGACAAAAATGCTGGCCGTAGTGGAATATATTTTACGGCGTATAACATAGCAAAAATATTTAACGCCAATAAAAAAATAAAGATGTTTTTCTATTGTGAGCCGGGGCTTCGTAATCGTCTCAGATACGCGATTAACAATTGTTTAACAGAATTTAGAAATGTACCAATCTTAAATATATCAAAACATAAAACATGGTTCGAAAAACAGACGGATTATTTGTTTTTTGTCAGAGACAGTTTTCGCGCATCTGGTTTCAAAGTAATAGGCGCATGTTTTTATGGTATTGCTTTGTTTTCGCGTATATTATTTTTTATTCCAAATCAGTTCGTTTTGTCTAATAAGCGTAGCAAACTGGTTGATTGTGTAATAAATCTTAAAATAAAATCTCGAGAATCGGGACATAAGATGTGGGCCATGATATGGCATTATGTGGGGGTGTTGTTGAAAATCATAATGTTTGTTCCGTATAGAATTATATGCTTTTTGGGCCAAAAACGCATGAATAATCCTGATTTATATTTTTCTCCATGTTTTAAGGTACCGGATGTTTTTAGTAACAATGATAAAATAAAAAAATATACGTTGATTCATGATGTTATCCCTTTTCTTTTGCCTCAATATTTTGAGGTGGCTATAAAGAGCAGCAACGGTCAATATTGGCTGGAACAAGTAATACAATACATGAAAGAACATCCAAAGGACAAGTATTTTGCTAATTCTCTTTGTACAAAGAATGATTTTTTAAAATTGGTACCAGAATTGCGCCCATACCAAATAGATGTAACGTTATTAGCGTGTGCGGAGACATTTCACCCCTGTTCGCGCAAAGAGACAGAGCAAGCATTAAAAAAATACAATTTGCCAACAAATAAAAAATATGTGTTTTCGTTGTGTTCTTTGGAACCGCGTAAAAATCTAATTCGTGTAGTGCGCACATTTATAGAGTTTATTAAAAAAAATAAAATTGATGATATGGTTTTTGTTTTAGGTGGCGGTCATTGGGATGAGTTTATCGGGAAAATAGAATCTGAAATACATAATTTGGGTAAATATAAAGATAAAATTATACGTGCTGGTTATATTGATGATGAAGACCTTGCGCCATTATATTCAGGGGCAGAATGGTTTGTTTATACATCTCAATACGAAGGTTTTGGTTTGCCTGTATTAGAGGCTTTAGCGTGCGGTTGCCCTGTCATTACATCAAATAATTCTTCGTTACCCGAAGTCGTTGGTAATGCGGCAATAAAGGTCGATTGGGATAGCGATAGACAGCATATATCAGCGTATGAGAAATATTATTTTGATAACACATATCGTAACCGTATGATTTCGGCTGGCCTGAAACGCGCGAAACAATTTTCGTGGAAAAAAACAGTCGATTTGATGCTAACAGATATGATAAAAGCTTCTAAGTAATGGTGAGCTATACGGTGTCAAACTTTTTCAATTTTTCTTGTTGCAAAGTGGAATGATATAGGTTATTATTTGCTGTGCTTTAACGGGCATATGGCGGAATTGGTAGACGCGCTAGTTTCAGGTACTAGTGGTAGCAATACCTTGGAAGTTCGAGTCTTCTTATGCCCACCATATGTAAAAAAGTTCTGGGGTTGTAGTGCCAATTTTCACCGAGCACAAAGCGAGGAAACGAAAATTGAGCATCGCGCCGTAGCCGAACAAATTCTTGGAAAGCGGTTTTGTTTTTTAAGAATGGCGAAGGCGGACTCAGTTGAAAAAGTAAAAGTTCTGGGGTTGTAGCTCAGTTGATAGAGCGCTACGTTCGCATCGTAGAGGTCGTGGGT
>CAMZDE010000022.1 GCA_947305255.1 uncultured Alphaproteobacteria bacterium | reverse complement strand
TATCATTGGCAATATGGCTTGCGCTGCCGTTTGCTGCAAACGCAACCGATCCGGTTGTTGCCGTTGGGCCGGCACATGCGTCATCAAATCCGGTTGTTGCAACCGCCAACGCACCATATGTGACCGTCACCCCAAGCACCGCGGACGAATCGCATATCGCAACAACTGCGTATGTAAAGGGTGCATATAACGACGCCATCGCCGCAGTGAATAATGTCGCCGACGATGTAGCCACTTTGACGAGCGGAATGGCCGACAAACAAGATAAGTTAGAGGATGGTTTTGGAAATTCTTTTGATCATGTTATAGGTGCGCCGGAAATGGATGACGTAGTACGTCAAGGCATAAATGGCGGCGAAAGCTTGGTTGCTGTACAAGCCGCTGGCGAAGACCCATTTTTTGAAACTGGCGTAGTATCGGGGGCAGGTGTTCTTTCAGCAATAAGCGCGTATATGACAGGCGCCGGTGTTGAAATATACACGACGTGGGACGATGATGATGCGACAACGGGATTATTGTTGCAAAACGTTTATGATATTTTACCATAATAACAAAACGCCCCATTTGGGGCGTTTTTTTTTACATATTCTTTTGTATTGCGGTATATATTGTCCCAAGATCTGTTTTTAATAATGTAGCCTTGATTTTTGCCGCGTCACTCGTTTGATCTGCACCGGTTAAGATTTTTTCAAAATTACGGATGAATTGTGTTGCCTGAGAATTAAACACTTTGTCAGATTTCAATAATTCGCGGATTTGCTTTTTGTCTGTTGCCGCCAATGTTTTTACCAGCCATTTTGCAAAAATCTTGGTGTCACCGCCGTTGTATTTGTTCCATACAACATCTGGGATTTCTATACCAGATGCACGTGTTAAATCAACCGATTGTTCGTATAATTTTTCAAATAATTTATCAACGCTGTTCAAAAAATCTTTTGAATCAATTGGTTTATATGCCGCGGTGGGCGCAACCTTAATCGCGTCCATTGGTGCCGAAGCCCGCGCAATCATCATCTGTTTGTTCAAGCTTTGCATCGCATCAACCGCTTTTGCATAATCAGACATCAAATCAATCATTTGCTGACGGGATTCGCCGGCTAAATCACCCAATTTGGTTGACGATGTATTAATGTTATTCAAAGAATCAGCGATTGTCGTTTTCATCAAATTGATTTTTTCAACCAATGTGTTCACTATCTTTTCAATATTATCGCTCATCTCTTTGGAACCAACCGACAAATCGGGCAGGGCCTTGTAATACCGTTCAATCAATTCAGATAACGGCTTTAATTGTTCGGTCGTTTCAGTGGACATTTTAATCAAGTTTTCAGATTGTCCTGACAATTGTGTGTGCGCTTTGTTCATTTCAATCAATGTTTCGCGAACGCCGATACCCATACTCTTGACCGAATCTGCAAATTCTGTGGCCGCGCTTTTGGTGTTTTCAAGCGTAGTATTTGCGACGCCCGACACATCGTGTAATTCTTTGACAACACCAACTGAAAAATCATGTATTTCATCGTTAAAACGATTTGTTAATCCTGACAATTCGTTTGCAACACCTCGCACAGATGTTGTTGTTGACGCCGTAGAATTGTTTAATGATTCAATTGCAGCCTCTAATTTACGGATTTGTTTGTCGATTGATGATTCTGCCAACCGAACTGCAGACGCCACGATATTCGCGGTTTCTGTCAAAGTATTTGATTGTTTAATCAATTCTTTGCCGGTGCGTTTTGTAAATTCTGATAATTTAGTCAAATAATCATTCAACAATTTATCGTTTTTATGCATCGTTTCATCGTATTCGTTCGACGAAGTCTTTACGTTATTAAATCCGTCGGATACACTGGTGCTTAAATCAGTCAATTGTTGTTGTAATTGATTTGCAGAATTTGTGACGCCATCCATTCCAGTCGCGTTTGCATTAAAAGACGCAGTTAATTGTTCAGAGATTTGCTTTTCATTTGTAATACAAGAATTTATCTGTTCGTTGATATATGCTGCTTTTTCTGACGTAGTTGCTGCGGTTTCATCAACCTTGTTCAACAAACGTTCCATATTCGCAGAGAAATCATCGGTCACATGTTGAACCTCTTGCCATGCGTTTGAATTTACAATCATTTGCAGACCGTCAGTAGTATTTTCCAAACGTTGGGACATATTGGCTATTTTTTTGGTCGCATCATCGGCCAATTCAACCAGTTTATCGTTTTGTACGGTTAAATCATTTTTTATTTGTTCAGAATGCTGAATCTGGGTCGATAATGCCGCCGCCATAGATTTAAAATTATCATCAATCTTGTCAATTTCATTTGCCAACAGCGATTGCAGCACGCGCGATGCATCTGAAATTTTTGCGCGTTCAGGTGTTAATATAAATTCTAACAAAGATTGCATAACTTGTTGAGATTTGCGCGAAATAAAAAATACAAATCCCAACGCAATAAACAATAAAACACCTAAAACTATTGAGATAATAACCAAAGTTTGATTCATAACCTTTCCCCTCGCAGATAAAATAACGTTCTTGCAGTCTAAGGAAATATATACTAGAATCTTTCAAAGAAAGCAAGAGTATAAATGTCACAAAAACAATTTTTTTCGCCGAACCAAAATATTGCATCAAACCCAACAAAAAACATTTGGGTCCAAGCGAACGCAGGGACTGGAAAAACAACGGTCTTAATCCAACGTTTATTGCGAATTTTGTTTCGTGATAATCGCGATAAGCCTGTATCTGGGGTGCTTTGTTTGACATACACTAATGCGGCGGCCGGTGAAATGCGTAATCGCGTATTGGCAGATTTGCGCAAATGGGCGATGGTTGACGATGCGACATTGGCAGAATTATTGACGGACGTCACTGAAAACAAGCCAGTGACAGCCGCAGATTTATCGCATGCGCGTAAAATATTTTTTACATATATCGATAACCCTGATATATTAAAAATCAAAACCATTCACGGCTTTTGTGAAGAAATATTACACCGTTTTCCATTGGAAGCGGGTGTCAGTCCGACATGGTCGTTGGTTTCTGGGGCGGCGCAATCTGTGCTATTACAAGACGCATTCGATAGAATGATAAAAAATTCGTTTAATAATACTGACAAAAGGGTGCTGGATGCGTTCTATAAAATTATAAATCTGAAATCAGAACATTTCTTAGACGATTTGCGTGGATTATTGGTGGGGCATTATCGGTCTTTTTTTCAGGTTGCCAACGTCGAACAATATCGTAATTATTTCATAGATAAAACACGTGATATTTTGGGGTTGAATAACGTTCCAAATACGGATGTTGATGTAGCAAAAATACAAAAAATTATTGATTATGCAAATAGTGTAAAAACACCGGCACAGTATATAATAAATATTCTTAATTATTCAAAACAATATATTGACAATACTATAAATTTTGAAAAATACAAAAATGCGTATTTAACAAAAGATAATACTATTGCCAAGAATGTTTTGAAACACGATGCGTTGGTTGATGAAGCCGAACGTGTATATAAAATTCAACAATACAATTTGAATAAAAACGTGTTCGAAAATACTGTTGCTTTGTTTGATTTGTCTATGGGGTTTGCGGATGTTTACAGAAATATGAAACGCGAACGTAATCTATTGGATTTTGAAGATTTGATTCTATATACGCAAAAACTGTTTGCGGCCCCAGATGTAATGGGGTGGGTATTATCGCAACTGGACGTGTCAATATCGCACATATTGGTTGACGAAGCCCAAGATACCAGTCCGCAACAATGGAATATTTTACGTATGTTGGCCGGCGATTTCTTTACAGATGGCGATACAGAAAATAACCGTTCGATATTTGTTGTGGGTGACACAAAACAGTCTATATACGGATTTCAAAACGCAGACCCGTATGCTTTTGCGGCCAGTCGCACAGCCATAGCCGAACAAATCAAAGAAAATTATCGCACAATCCAAGAAGTTGCATTAGACCAAAGTTTTCGTTCTGTGGAACCAATATTAAAAACCGTGGATTATTTCTTTGATAATCCTTCTGTAATAGAATCAACAGGTTTTCATAACAACAACCACAAATGTTTCAGAATTGGTGAAACAGGACTTGTAGAATTACACAATCTATCGAAATATGATGCAACAGGATTTGAAAAAACCAAACAATACGTTCGGACGATAGCTAACAAAATACAAGATTTGATTATTAATGAAAAATGCGCCCCGAACGATATTATGATGTTGGTGCAAAAACGAAATCCGTTTGTTGAACCTTTGACGACCGCACTGAAAAAATCAGGAATAAATGTTGCGGGCAGTGACAGGGTAAAATTACCGTCTTTTCCGGCTATAAAAGACCTATTGTATATGACGCGTTTTTGCATAAACCCAACGGACGATTATAGTTTGTGTTGTGTATTAAAAAGCCCGATTTATAGATTGAAAGAAGTTGATATTTTTAATTTATGCAAAATTAAAAATCAATCTGAAAACGTGTCTGTTTTTGATGTTTTACATAATCAAAATCCAGATATTTATGATGATTTACAAGATATAATTAATCAATCTAAAAAATTAGCACCATATTCGTTTTTTAATTATGTATTAAACAAAAATAACAACCGTGAAAAAATTATATCGGCACTAGGGAAACATATTATTGATCCATTGGAAGAATTTTTAACAATGTGTTTGGCATATGAAAGGACACAATCTGGGACATTATATCATTTCTTGAAATGGTTTATAACTGGCGATAGTGAAATAAAGCGTGACATGGACGCGTCGGACGGCGTTCGTATAATGACTGTGCATGGCAGCAAAGGTTTGGCATCGCCGATTGTTTTTTTAATTGATACATTAACCGTGCCAAAACCAAAAACCATATTAAACACAAATCATTTACACAATAATCCTGAATATGATTTATGGTTATGGAAAACCGCAAATTCGGATATTGTTGATTCTGTTGTTGAAAAGAACAAGAATGATGATATCGCAGAATATTATAGATTACTTTATGTTGCGATGACGCGGACGCGCGACAGATTATATATTTACGGTTGCGACGGCGAACGAATACCTGAAAATGCGTGGCATAGCAAATTATGGAATGTGTTATCTCAAATAGCGGACGCGCGCATAGATGACGATACAATACGGATTACAAATGACACAGAAATTGACTGATTTTTTGAACAGTGTAAACAACAAACAATACGCTACACAGACCGGCACACGGATTCACGCGCTGTTGCGCAACATAGTTATTGACGACGTTCGTGGTGATGTTGGTGATGCTGATATTATAAAAAACATTCGTAATGCGCCGGATTTATGTAAATATTTTTGTGCCACTGCAAAAACAGAGGTTCCGATTGCGGGTTTCATAAATGATGTGTTTGTAAGTCGTCGCATAGACCGAATGATTATTGACGATACGAACAAACAGATATGTTTCATAGACTATAAAAGCGATACGGACAAAACTATATTCGCCGATAAATACAAAAAACAATTATCAGAATACGCGTTGCTGTTGCGTTCTGCGTATCCAAATTATAAAATTATAGGTGCTATTTTGTGGTTGCACGATTGGCAGATTCAGCAAATAGTTTCGTTATAAAACAACTTGAATTTATAGGTTTTTTTGGCTATAATTTGCGCATGTTAAATGCATTACATATTTCAAACGTTGTTTTAATAGAAAAACTGAACCTACAATTCGGCGACGGTCTTAATATCATGACCGGCGAAACAGGGGCTGGTAAGAGTATTTTGCTGGACGCACTATCATTGGCGTTGGGTGCACGCTCTGATATTGGTTTGATTCGTTCGGGTTGTGATACGGCATCGGTGACGGCTGAATTTGATTCTGTGAACGATAATGTAAAACATATTCTTGATGAAAACGGTATAGAATTTGAAGGCTTTTTAATCTTGCGCCGCACATTAAACCGCGACGGCAAAAGCAGGGCGTGGGTTAATGATGTTCCTGTGTCTGTAAAAACATTAAAACAGATTGGGGACAAAATCGTTGAAATTCACGGGCAATTTGAAAACCATTCTTTATTAGACGTTTCAACACATTTGACATCTTTGGACGATTATGCAAAATTAACAGCCCAAGGATTTGCCGACATATTAAATCAAACGCATAATGCCTATCGCGATTTACACGAAAGTGAACAAAGATTAAAACATATTTCTGATTTGCTTGAAAAATCAGAAAGTGAACGCGAATTTTTGGAACACAACGTTAATGAATTGCGTCAATTAAACCCACAAATCGGTGAAGAAGAAGAATTATCGACCAAACGCGCTATGATGATGGACGCTGAAAAAAACGCGGCTATATTGAACGACGCGTTAAGTGCATTGAACAACAACGGTCATGGATTGGATGAAGATATTTGTTCTGTGGCACATATCTTAGAACGAATAAAATCTAATCCAAATCCGTATGCGGAACAAATCGATAAACTGTATGATGCGGCATCAATTGTCGCGAATATCGGCGAACAAATAAAACCCGAAAACACAAATGTTGATGATATTGATTCCATAGAAGAACGCCTGTTCGCCATACGTGCGTTGGCACGCAAACACCGTGTGACGGCCGACGAATTACCAAATAAACTTTTGCAGATGGAAAACGAATTAAATGCCATTGATAACAGCGATTTGGAATTAAAGCGTTGTCGCGCCGACGTCGAAAAATTCACAAAAATATTTAATGAATACGCAACACAACTTAATAATTTGCGCAAAACAGCGGCAGATAATTTGCGCAAACAAATATTAACTGAATTGCCTGATTTGAAGTTAGGCAACGCTGATTTTGTTGTTGATTTTGTTGAAATTCAACCCACATCAACGGGGCGCGACGGTGTTGTGTTTATGATAAAAACAAACCCAGGGACACCTTTTGCACCATTGCATAAAATTGCGTCTGGGGGTGAATTATCACGATTTATGTTGGCATTGCGCGTTGCATTGAATAATCCGAACAATCACAAAACAATCGTTTTTGATGAATTAGATACCGGAATCAGTGGCGCAACAGCATCTGCGGTTGGTCAACGCTTAGATAAACTTGCAAAATCAGAGCAATTATTGGTTATTACTCATTCTGCTCAGGTCGCAGGCTTTGCCGATAAACATTTCAAAATTGCAAAACATAGTGATGGCGACACAACTGTGACAACCGTTGATGAAATAATTGGCGATGATAGAATAAATGAAATTGCCCGCATAATCAGCGGTCAAAAAATCACACCTGAATCAATCGCCACTGCCAAAACGCTGATTAAATAACAAAGAAACCGCCGTTTCCGGCGGTTTCTTTGTTAAGCGCAATCATTTATATACGGACTTTTTCGTTAAATCCTAATGTTTGCAAAGCCAAAACCTCTTCGGCAGTCAAATTCTGACGCGCTTCTTCCAACTTTTTGGACTGGTTGGCTGTTTTCGCTTTTTCAAGTTCTTTTTTGCGTTCCGCCAACGCATTACCAATATCAAAAATGTCTTTTTGGTCTGGATTTGTATGATTGTCGGCTTCATACCAATTCATTTCAGCAACTTTGATGTTGTTTTTGGTTTTTTGACTTGGGACTTCTATATAATAATATCCATAATCCCACGCATTTTCATATGTGAATAATAGTGCGACATTGCTGTCTTTTACAGACCAATGGGTTGCACCCCAATCAGGTTTTTCTTCAATTGTGATGTCGTCGCGTTTAAGTGTTGCCAATAATTGCGCCTTAACAAAGGGATTCAATTTCTTTGTTGGGACACGATCAACATAGGTGTGGCCCCGTTCATCTGTAACTCTGGTCACGCCTTTGTCTAAAACTACTTTTTTTTCTGTCATAACATTCTCCTTAGGTTATTTTGTTATATTTGCATTATAGTATAAAAATATATATTTGTCAAGATATTGCGAAAATTATTCATATCTGGCGTTTTCCATGGCGCGTTGTGCTAATTGATATGATAAGGATTCCGCCTCTGACATTTTGTTCAATGCATCAAACTTTTTTTGTAATTCGTCGCGCTTTGATTCAATTGTGTTTTTGATATCAAAAATATCTTTGTGTTGGCGTGTTTCAAGCATTGTTTTGCGCCAAAGCATTTTTGCGACCTCTATCCCCATTTGTTTAATGGTATGCGTTTTGTTGATTTCATCGTAGATATATTCAATCAATTCAGAATCTCTAAAATCACGAACAGTCAATGTGCGGATTTTTGTTTTTTGATCATAATCTCGGGTGATATAAATATCTGTACGGGTTAAAGTTTTTAATAATTGTTGTTTAATGGCTGGGTTCAAAGGGTGTTCTGGTGGAAACAAGACTTTCAACATTTGTATTCCTTTTGTTTTTCTATGAAAAAATCATAGCAACAATATGCTATTTGTCAAGTTTTAACACCCCGTCTGCGAATTCGATAGCGGCCGGAATGGCAGCAGATGTGCTGACTATATTATTATTCACGTCACGAACAATCGCATAGCCGCGTTGCAACACGTTTTTATATGATAATGATTTTAGCATTTGTCCCATATGCATAATTGATTGATTTAACGAATTAAATTTAGTCTCCAATATAATCGGAAACCGCGCCATTAAATCAATTTTTTGGTGTGCACTTTGAATTTTTGTATCAATAATCAACGTCATCGTTCTGGCAATATCGTCCAGACGCTGACTTTGTTCCATCAAAACCTGTTTTGGGCTTTTTGGGGTTATCGACGCAATTTGTTGTTTCAAATTTGTTAAACGTCCCACGAAAGCACTGGACAAACGATGCGACAAATTATCGATTTCTTGGATTAATGATATTTTTGTTGGGACAACCATTTCTGCAGCACCTGTGGGGGTGGGCGCGCGCACATCGGCAGCAAAATCAATCAGCATCCAATCTGGTTCGTGTCCAACACCTGAAATTAACGGTATATGACTGTGCGCCGCAGCACGAACGACTATTTCTTCGGAAAAAGGCAATAAATCTTCCAATGCGCCACCACCACGTGCAACAATAATAACATCTACGTTATTCATACGATTAAAATATTCAATTCCTGCGGTAACTTCGGTGGCCGCATTTGCCCCTTGAACCGTCGCAGGATATAATAAAACATGTACCGGAAACCGTTCGCGCAGACGATTTTGAATATCTTGGAATGCAGCACCGGTCGGACTGGTCACCACGCCGATAGTTTGCGGAAAACGCGGCAAAGGCTTTTTTAGTGATGCATCAAACAATCCTTCGGCGGCCAATTTACGTTTGCGTTCTTCCAACATTTTTAATATTGCACCAACACCCGCCATTTCAATAGAATTTATAATAATTTGGTAATTGCTGCGCGCAGGATATGTTGTAAAACGTCCGGTTATGATTACTTCCATTCCTTCTTCTAATTTGAAACCAACGGGTGTGCCGCGCCAAATAATAGCGTTTATCGCCGCATCAGAATCTTTGATAGTCATATATAAATGCCCCGATGACGCGTGTGTAATTTGCGACAATTCACCGCGAATACGAATTTCAGGAAACGCGGTTTCAACAACCTTTTTCAATAATGCAGACGCATCAGAAACACTGAAAATCATATCTGGTTTTACAAAAGGTTCCGGTTTTGGCAACATTTTATTTCCCTTTTTGTTTGCCTTTTAAAACATCTATTATATCGATATCTAACGCTCTTGCGAATTTTATAGGATAATCATTAGGTGTCAACCCAAATATCGCCTTGTGCCCAAAATCATAAGGCACAGTAATACCATCGATTGCAAATTGATCATATGTAATATCAAAAAATTCGCCACTGGGGATATGTTTCAAATAATGGTGTGATTCATGTACAGACCATTCTGATTCATCAATACACATCAATTGCCAATCTTTTAACCCCATCACGATTGCAAAGGTTATACTGGCGGCGCGACAAAAGCCGGCAGAATCATATCCTAAATCCCATATTTTGTTGTATTTTGTTATGAAAGTGTACTGTTTAATTTCGTCAAATTTGAACGCTTCGCGAAAAAGTTTTGTAAAATAAATAGCCTGACGCCGGTCATCAGGCGCCAATGCCATATTATCAATTTTTGATAATATTTTGCGTGTCGCAGATTCATAAAATTCTTTCTTGTTAATGTTGTCCATAATATATCACTGCTTTTCCCCAGAACGGCCGTATAAAACCTTTAATTCAAAATTCAACACGTTCTTAAAAATGTCTTTATTAGGCGTGTTTAATCTGTTTATATCCAACGGCTTTCCAATTTCGTATGGGATTGTTACGGGATAAAAATGTTCGCCGGTTGTGCCAAAATTTAATCCCGAAGCCTTGTCTTGCAAAAACACAACAGAACCACGTTCCCAGTCTTGACGACGTATTGCCATTAAATTCCAAACGTCCGAACCGCCGAACATTTCATAGATAACAACGCTGGCCATCGCACAAAATCCCGAAGACCATTTATTATCAGACATTTTGCCGCCAACAAATTTTTCATGAAAAATCGGATCTTTGTAAATACTGCGCAATGCGAATGTGACCTGAGGCAACGTGTATGACAGCCCCGCCAATTTATCACGGTTTGCGTTTTGAATCAATTCGGCCAATTTGACTGTTGCTTTGGTAAATTCTTCGTATCTTTCGGCATAAGTATTCATGGAACACATTGTACCAAATTTTTATAATTCAGTCAACGGCCAACGGGGGCGGGGCGCCACAGGTTCACGAACAATATTTCCAACCATATAATTTTCAATACCAGCCCATGCAATCATCGCGCCATTATCAGTACACAAATTCATCGGCGGTGCCGCAAAAAGCATTTTTGATTTTATTGCCAATTCTTCCATGGCGGCGCGAATAGCACTGTTTTTAGCAACGCCGCCTGCAACAACCATCGTTTTCGGTGATGCATTTATTACACGTTCGTCTTTCAATGCATTGTGCAAACGGTTGGTTATGCAATCGACAACTGCCGATTGGAAAGAAGCGCAAAAATCGTTTATAAATTCGTCGTTTATATCTGATTCTGGGGTTTTATCTAATATCATTCGTGCGGCAGTTTTTATACCTGAGAAAGAAAAATCACACCCCGATTTATCGCATAATGGACGCGGAAAATTAAATCGTTTTGCGTTGCCCATTTTTGCACGCTTATCAACAATTGGCCCGCCAGGGTATCCCAATCCTAACATTTTTGCCACTTTGTCGAAGGCTTCGCCGGCACTATCGTCCAAAGTTTGACCAATCAATTCATATTTACCAACGCCGCGAACCAACAATATCTGACAATGCCCCCCTGACGCCAACATCAAAAGATATGGAAATTCAACGTTAATATTTGTTGCGGCATCTGTTGCCGATGCGGCACACAGGCGTGGAACCAATGCATGGCCTTCTAGATGATTAACCGCAACCAAAGGTTTGTTCGTCGCGTTTGCAATGCCTGTTGCGGCCATCCAACCAACCAAGACGCCCCCAATCAGCCCCGGGCCAGCGGTCGCCGCAATAACATCAATATCGTCAATGGTTTTGTTCGCGCGTTCCAGTGTTAAACGAATAACTTCATCAACGGCCAATATATGTGCGCGTGCGGCCAATTCCGGCACAACACCACCATACTTTTGGTGTTCTGGTATCTGAGAATAAATGATATGCGCCAAAATGTTTTTGTTGCTATCCACTATGGCTGCACTGGTTTCGTCACAGGAAGATTCAATACCTAAACAAACAACGTCCGCATTGTCGACAGTATCCTTTGAAATTCCGCCCATGTCCATACGAATTAATTTTTCTTCACTCATTTTATTTCCAATAATGTTATGCCTAAATTCTTTTTGTTTTTTGCGCGTTCGTGTATGTATTCATTAAAATCAACATCTATGACGCGTCCAAAATGACTTGACGCATGACGCAAAGTGCCGTCTGGCAACAAAAATCCCATGTGCGCCACCGCTAAATCAGTGCCTATTTTATCAGCAATTTTTGGATTGTCCACGATAAACAGCACAATCAAAGGTTTCCCAGACGAAAATGTTTGGATATTGTCGTATGGAATATATTTGATTGTAACGGTTGTTTTTGGAATTTTTACATCGATATTATGAACCCGTTTGAACCATTTTTGTTTATCAATTGTCACTTTGCGTTGCGCGATTACATCAGAATATTTTTCAGTGGCATCCTGAACAATATCACTGTTATTTTTTATCCAATCAGATTCAATAAAATGGTTGCGGGTTAAAAAGCCGATTTCGCCGTTTTTATATCTGATTTTGGTTAATATATCCCTGTCGCCATTGGCCAGAGCGGTTTCTACAAACGTCACACAATCAAACGCGTCAAATCGAACCAAAGGATCACTATCTGGGGCCATTTCTTCGCCCAACGGGTCATTCACATATTTTGCACCAATATATTGTTTTCCGATATGTTGTGGGGCAGGCTGGGAACATGCAGTCATAAACAAAACAAAAAGAAAACATAAACAACTATTTTTCATTATTTGTGTTCGTGTTTGTTTTTATGCCACTATAACAAAGTGCAATGGCGTCACGGATATCCATTTTGTCAGAATCTGGTAATTCTGCGATTTTGGTCACGCATTGAATCAATAAATCTTGGTCAATATCATGGTCTGGAATAACGCGTCGCAACGTGGAAACGCGCTGGTTTTCTGACAATGTCAACCATTTTGACATATCTGAATTTTCAAATGTGTAATTATATTTCACAAAAAAGCCCAAAAACACCAACGCAATCAAAACACAAATCGCAATGGTTGTTTTTATCAATCTTTTAATAATTCTTAATTTTGTCTTTTTTGCCATTATTATTCACACTTTTCCAACCAAACATCATATACATCGTTTTGTAATGGGTTTTGCCCGGGTTCATTACGGTTCATCCAGCCACTAAAAATACGACCGTCGTTTTTGGTATAAATTTCAAGAAAAACAAAGAAATTTTCTGCATCAAACGGATCAGATTGCTTACAATTACGTGCATTCAGAACCAAACCGTCAAATTGAATAGGCTGATTTAATGGAAAAGTCAAAAGTTGTGTTTTGCCGGCCGCTTTGTCCATAATGCGCACGACCGCGAAATCTTTTTCAATATAAGACAACGCGTCATGTGGCACAACAAGACCACAAAAAGCACAAAACAAGGAAAAATATAGTTTTTTTATCATCATCATCTATATGATACCGCGATGTTTCGGTTAAGTCAAATTGATAAGTATAAAAAATCAAAAAATATTGACAAAATGAATTAATGTATTAAAATATTAGGCATGTACGACATAGATTATAATATTTTTGATTCCTTTCGCCACGAGAAAAACCCAATCATGGCGGAAAAAGATTATCTGGAATGCGTAATTCTGGATAGGCTTTTTGATGAACCTTTTTTTAAGAAAAATTTTATTTTTGCCGGCGGCGGAACGATAACTAAAATATATAAAATCGGTTCGCGCATCGGCCAAGATATTGATTTGGCTTTCACTGATTTTGAAGATTTACCAGAAACACGCGGATCAAAAAAATTAAATAATTTCAAAGACAAATTTGTTGATTGTGTATTTAACGATTTTAACAAAGAAGTTACAAAAGTCGTTAACACTATCGGTCATTTTACTATTATTACTGATCGCCAACTGCGCGCATCGCAAACTATTAAGCAAGGGCGCGCGCTGCCAATATTATATTGTTCGTATTCTTCTAATTTGAATCCAAAGATAGAAAAATGCATAAATATTGAATTTATCCCACGTCATTATAATTCTGAAACCGTTGAATATCATTCGGTTACGCCGTATTCCCTTGGGACGCCGTCAACCACAGAAATTCCAACGGTGCATTATGCACAAACTTTCTGGGATAAAATTTACGCATTATACACTATTCGTCAATTGGGTGTCATGCGCCCAGGTTTAGCCCATCATTATTATGACGTAGCAAATCTGGCACCGTGCGTCAAATTAAATCAAACGCAAAACATGTTCAAGGCAATAGAAAAATACCAACAATTATATACTACACGCAAAATGACATCGCCAGAACGTATTTGCGATTTGGAAATATTGCCGACTGAAAATGATTTGCAAACATTGGCATCTGAATATTCCAATATGTCTAACCGTTTCATAGGACGCCAAGAAACATGGAACAATATTCTGTGCACGTTGCAAACATTAAACAAGAACATAAAAAGTTTATAACCAAAGGTGACAAAAATGAAAAGATTTGTTTTTTCAGATCCTCACTTTGATCACGCAAACATCATAGAACACGCACAACGTCCGTTTCATAACGTTGGCGAAATGAACAACACAATCATCAGACGATACAATGCGGTCGTTGGAAAACAAGACGTTTGTTATTGGCTGGGGGACGTTATGTATAACGCAACAAAAGAAAAAGTTCAAAAAGTTCTTTCGCGCATGCACGGATATAAATGCTTAATTTTGGGCAACCACGACAGGGACCATTCAAAATGTTGGTGGCGCGATTGCGGTTTTGATGAAGTCTATAAACATCCGGTTTATGATGCAGAAAATTATATAATGTTATCGCATGAACCATTGGAAGAATTTGGAAATTTGCCACAAATAGCGAACTTTCATGGGCACATTCATATCAATGATTATGATTTCCCGATACACGACCATTGTATAAACGTTTGTGTTGAAAAAACAAATTATGCGCCGGTGGCATTAATAAACCCGTTTCTTGATAAACCACGTGTGTTTGAAAGATAAAAAAATAAAACAAAATAAAAACCCCACAATCGTGGGGTTCTTTATTAAATATCGACGAATTATTCAGCGTCTTTCTTTGTCGCTGACAAATCTTCAACGATACGAGCCTTTTTGCCAGACAATCCACGCAAAAAGAACAATTTCGAACGGCGAACTTTACCGACACGAACTTTTTCAATTTTTTCGATTGCTGGGCTATACAATGGGAATTTGCGTTCTACGCCAACGCCATAAGATTCACGGCGTACAGTGAACGACGCGTTGTTTCCATTTCCACCATCGCGTGCAATAACAACACCTTCGAATAATTGGATACGGAATTTGTCCCCATCTTTGATTTTTACATGCACTTTCAATGTATCACCCGCTTTGAATTCAGGTATTACTTTGTCGCCTTTTAATTTAGCGATTTGTGATGCTTCTATTTTTTTAATAATGCTCATTTTTTCATTTCCTTAAGTCTAAGATCCGGACGACGTTGTTTTGTTATTTCGTCCGATTGTTGTTTCCGCCACCGTTCGATATTGCCATGGTGACCGGACAGCAGGACTTCTGGGACACTTTGTCCACGCCATACTGACGGACGGGTATATAATGGCCATTCTAGCCCGCCGATTTCGAAACTTTCGTT
>CAMZDE010000021.1 GCA_947305255.1 uncultured Alphaproteobacteria bacterium | reverse complement strand
CTATGAATGAAGTGATGGAAATGGGGCGCATTCCAATCTTTGTCGGGGGCAGTGGATATTACGTAAACGTTTTGATAAATGGTATTTCCCCGATTCCAGAGGTCCGTGAAGAAACCCGTCAGAAAGCGCGTGCCATGGTGAAAAAATGTCCGGACGCCGTCTATAAATTATTGCCCGAAGATTTTGTAAAAACAGATCCACAACGAACCGCCCGCGCGTTAGAGGTTTTCTTAGAAACCGGAACGCCGCTGTCACAATGGCAAAAATTGGCGCGCCGCGGTGCATTAACTGGGAAAATATACAAGGTTTTAATATCGCCAAATCGTGAAATATTGTTGCCCCGAATTTCAAATCGCATTCCAGAGATGATGCATGGTGCCGCATTGGCAGAGGCAAAAAATATTATTGCCAACAATTTGAACGAAGATAGGGCGATTGGCGCGACACAACTCTGTCAAATGTTGCGTGGTGAAATAACTCGGTCGGCTGCGATTGCTAATTGGGTTGTAAAGACCAGACAATATGCCAAACGCCAGAGAACGTGGTACAAAACGCAATTTAATGCAGATTGTGAAATATTGCGTGTTCCAACAGATGAAGATTTGGAACGTGTTATAAAGCAAATTTCATAGCGTATCAAAAAATCTATTTGCATCAATTTTCGAAATTTGATAGAATAGGTGCGTCAGCGGGTGTTCCGCTGATGGGGTGTAACGACCCGATTAACAGGCGTCTGTATATTTTATACAGATGAATTTGCTCCAGCATGTATGGTTGGAGGGCTGCTGAATAATGTGGACTTTGTTACGCAAAATAAGCACACAATTTCCTGTTAAATTGTCGTTAACCTCCAACCGCCTTATTTCATAGGGTGGTCTTTTGTTGTTAAAACAATATCACTTCGCCCATAGGGGCTTTGTGAAACAAGGAAAAGGAGATGAAACGATGAAAACAACAAGAACACTATTATCTTTGGCAATAATTGCTACATTACCGCTCAACGCGATGGCAGGCTATTCATATAACACTATAAATAAACCGGCAAATGTCGCAAATAATGGAACAGTAACTTTGGCAAATGGTGGGCCGTTTCAAACTGTGGATACACAACCCGCGGACGAATCGCATATTGCAACCACCGCGTATGTAAAGGGGGCTTATAACGATACTATAGCGGCGGTGAACAGTGTTTGGGATGGTAATTATCAAACACAAGTGATGATGGAAGAGGGGCTGGGTGAAAAACAAGATAAATTGATAACAAATTCTGGAGATGAAGTATCTGCGACGGTGCATGACGGTGGTGGGCCTGTTGTTGATGTGGCAGATGCGGCAGCAGAAAATTATACTGACACTGTTGATGATATGTTACTAAATATTGAAAATGCAGGTGCATCACTTTCAACAACTTTTGCCATTGCAAATGGTTTTGCAAGAATGGGCAGTATTCTGAACAACAAAATAGATACAGTTGAAACTTCTATGCAAACGGCATTAAACAATAAGCGTGTTGAAATTTACACGACGTGGGATAACGACAATGCAAAGACTCAGGTTGCATTTGTGAACACCCCTGCACAACAGTAAGTTCACCCCTAGCCAGAGGAGAATCTGCCCCTACCTTGCGGAGGGGCCGACGAGATAAGCCCTCGGCGTAATCGAGTCGGGGGCGGGTCTAAGGATTTCCAGAGAAAAATAAATAATCCGAACAAACAACATCTAACCCGCCCCCCGCATCGTGCTTCGTTTTACTCGCGCTCTGCGACCCCGCCGCAAGGGCGGCTTGGTTGAATACTTTCGCAATGACAATAGGATTTTGATAAACTTGTTACCCCAAATTTACCCAATCTTCATAAATTCTTGACGGGTGGTTTTGTCCAGACCGATTTTACGCATTTTTTTGCGCACCCAGACCAAACCGCGGAATTCGTTTTCTATGTTGCTGTATCCCGCCCATTCCCAATCGATGATTCCGGTTATCACCATTGTTTTGGGATTTATTAAAATATTGCTGCACATGTCACCATGATTCCAACAAAAGCCTTTTTGTTCGCGCACACCACGTAAATCTGCGATTTCGGCAGGATTTGCAAATGATTTTTTATATATAAATTCGGCCAATTGTTGGCTGATTTGTTTTTGGTATTTTTTTATGCGGCGCGTTGATATTTCCACCAACAATTTTCCAGAAATAAAATCAGATTTATAGAAAGTATAATCGCCGATTTCTATGAATTCTATGTTCGGAATTTGAATCGTGCAAAATTTGCGCAGCGCGTCAGTTATGCGCTTTTCCCGATAAAATCTTTCAAAATTTTTTGTTTCGTTGTTGTGTTTGCGCACTTTGAACGTGTATTTGTTGTCAATTATAAATACCAAACTGCCGCCACCTTTGCCCAGTTGCATTTTCTTAAAATTTAATGTCGGATATGCAGATTTCAGCGCATTTAATTTACGCCGATAATCAAATAAAACAACGATGCGCAAATAATCACGCCATTTTTTGACCGGTATAATAGCGAAAAATCGGTCTGAAAATTCAAATAAAATTTTCCACATAAAATATAAAAATCCTTTGTGTTAAATGATTATTGAAAAAAAGAAAAAAAACAAGTATTTTATGATTATGTTCAAATCTGGCGATATTGTGAAAGTGCTTATCCCGAATGTCATAAACACTGGTTATGACTATCGTTTGACGTGCGATGCAGATGTCGGCGCGTTCGTTCGATGCACTGTGATGAATCGGCAATATATTGGTGTGATAATAGGTGTGGGTGATAGCAATTTGGACGCCGCAAAAATCAAAACTATTATAGAAGTATGCAATTTGGGCCGTTTATCGCAATCTGATATTGATTGGATTTTTAAGATGTCACAATGGACGCTGATGGCGCCGGGGGCGGTGTTGCGGTTGATTATAAATGTGCCTGATGCGTTTAATCCGCCGGTGGTGGAACAATTATATGCTTATAATTTTGATGAAAAATGTCGCATGACAGATGCGCGTCAACGTATTGCGGACGCTTTTCAATCAAACGACAATGATGCAATGTCGGCAAATGATATTGTGAATATTGCGCACGTCAATAGTGGTGTTGTGAAAACGTTGGTCAAAAGCGGAATTTTGATGCCACTGGCCAGTCGTGAAAAACAGAAAAATGCATATGATTATCAATATCATGATACTGGTTCGGTCACTTTGAACGATGAACAGCGTGCGGCGGCAGATGCGATTGCAACTGCGATTGATAAAAACGAATTTTCGGTTTATTTGTTGGACGGCATAACTGGCTCTGGGAAAACCCAAGTGTATTTTGATTCGGTGTTGCGTGCGTATAATAATGGAAAATCAGTTTTATTGATGATGCCTGAAATCGCGTTGACTGCGCAATTTATGGACAGATTTACAAAACGTTTTGGTGCGCCACCTGTGGTGTGGCATAGCAATTTAACTGCGGCGCGTCGGCGTGATATTTGGCGCGGTGTTGCACGTGGCGATATCAGAATAGTTGTCGGCACACGCAGTGCGCTGTTTTTGCCATGGCAGAATTTAGGCTTAATCGTCGTTGATGAAGAACACGACACGTCGTATAAGCAAGAAGATATGGGAAACTATCATGCGCGTGATATGGCTGTGTTGCGTGCAAAAATCGCGAATTTTCCGGTTGTATTGGCCAGTGCGACTCCGTCTTTTGAAACGCTGCATAATGTGGCGATGGGAAAATATAATCGGTTGCGTTTGATGTCGCGTTTTGGTGGGGCGCAATTACCGAAAATCGAAACAATTGATATGCGTACGGCGCGGCCTGAGAGTTATAAAGTTGATAAAGACGCAACCGAAGAAACGTCGGGGAATTTATCGCCGGCGTTATGTGCGGAAATAGGGGACACTTTGGCGCAACATAAACAGGTAATGTTATTTATAAATCGTCGTGGTTTTGCGCCAATTATTCAATGCAAAAAATGTGGTTGGGTCGCCGAATGCCCTGATTGTTCAATCGGTTTAAATTATCATAAACATTTGGGAAAGTTAGTATGCCATATGTGCGGTAAGATGATACCAATGATTGAAAAATGTCCGCAATGTGGAAATGATGTTTCTATGCGTGGGGCAGGACTGGAAAAGATAGAACAAGAAATATCAGCAAAATTTCCAAATGCAAAAACTGCGCTGGTATCTTCTGATACGATTATGTCGCGCGAAGCGTTGGAACGCACTGTTCACAAAATGGAAAACGGCGAAATCGATATAATCATCGGAACGCAAATATTAGCAAAAGGTCACCATTTTCCAAATCTGACTTTGGTTGGTGTGGTTGATGCAGATATGGGGTTGTTTGGGACTGATTTCCGCGCAGGTGAACATACTTTCCAACAATTATTCCAAGTTGCCGGTCGTGCCGGTCGTGGTGATTGCCCGGGGCGCGTATTATTGCAAACTTATCAGCCTGAACATCCGGTTATAACTGCGATTTGTGCGGGAAATCGTGATGAATTTATGGCGTCTGATATGGAATCACGGCGTTCTGCAAAAATGCCGCCGTTTGGCCAATTGATTGCAGTTGTAATTGAATCAGACAAAGAAAATACTTTGAAAAAATATTGCGCACAACTATCAAATATCGCGCCAACTTTAAATGGTGGAAAAATTATGGGGCCGATTGCCGCCCAGATATATCAAATCCGTAATTGGTATCGTATGCGTTTTCTGGTGTCTGGCGATGCGCGTGCGAATTTGCAACCTATCGTTCGAAATTGGTTGGGTAAAATTAAACAGCCCGCGAATGTGCGCATAAAAATAGATGTGAATCCGCAAAATTTTATGTGATTGATTAAACAATTTCGGTTACAGCGCGCAACCCACCGTCGCGTGACAATTGAACAACACGAATTTTGCGTTTCATTTCCGCAATTAAATCATTTCGATTGTATGCCGGTTGCGTGTGCAAAATGCGGTCTGCGAATGCAGCATAGGCTGCTTCGGCAGATTCTGCATGAATCGTTGTGTAAAAATGGTCATGGCCCGTGCCTAACATTTCCCACAATACCGATGCATTATCCGTAGATATTTCACCGCCGATTATAACGTCAGGTGTCATACGGACGACCAAATCCAGCAATCGTGCATAATTGAAATCATTTGTTTGTTCGGTTCTTGATAAAACAAAATGAACGCGATTTTTTTGCGGAACGCGAATTTCACGTGCGTCTTCGACAGTAATCACACGGCTGTTTTGGTCGATTAAAGTCAAAAGGTGATTCAAAAACGTCGTTTTTCCGGTTGCTGTCGCGCCACTTATTAAAATAGGGCTGCCGTCATTTATTGCAGACATTAATTTATCATATGGATTGTCAGGCCGAACCGATTCGCGTGGTTTTACTTTTAATAATTTTTTCCCGCGTGATAAATGATAGCTTTCAAAATCAGTTTCGACAGCATTTCCACCGCGGATATTTAATGCAACCCCACCGGTCACATCGCGTTCGTCGTATTGAACATTTGGACCTGCAATTGCAGAAAAACGATGGTTCCCAGGTAATGTCGCATATACAACCGGTACGCCGTGAATCGGGTCAAAGGGGCGTTCATAAATATTTGCCACCGTATGAATTAAATCAACCAGATATTGTTTAGACAATATTTCTGCATCATACGAAACCCATGGAACGCGCGCGTTATTAAGGCGCATCCAAACTTCGCCAGCATGATTAATCGCGATTTCTTCTACAAACGATGGTTTATAGAATTCTTCAAGTGGTTTTAACAAAGATTCCAGAACTATATTTGTCATATTTTTCATTTTATCATAAATCGTGGCTTGAATCAAAAAAGTTTATTTGATAAAATAGAAATAAAGAGAAAGAGAAAAAGCCATGAAAAAATCTATTTTTTACTTGTTTTGTGCGGCGTTGACGCTGTGTGCGTGTTCGGGGGGTAACTTTTTTGGTTCCAACGGCAAAGACACAATGGGAACATACGACGAAAAAACAGGTCAATATATGACGGAAAAAAATGAATATGCCGTCATCGATTCGTATCGGCCAAAAACTATGGCGGAACGCGAAGAAATTGCAAATCATTGGGATACTGCCCGCAAAGAAACCAGATGGCAGGAATATAAGGGAACAATGGTTCGTGTTGAAATCTTGCTGGGCGATAGCGACGTTCGCGAAATGCGTTTGCGTTTGATTCAAAACGCAAATGGAACCGATGTTGACGGCGATATGCGTACCGTGTTGGGTAAGGTTGCAGACTATGAAATGAAACGCGTTTGTGGCCGTAATGCGGAAAGCATCGTGATGGTTTATGATCGTCCGTCGTCCGAAATTATGCGCCCAACAACATTCTTTGATTATAGAATCGAAGCCGAAGGTGCATCAATGCGCGAATACGGGTTCAGATGCGTATACAATAATTAATAGTTTAACAAAGGAAACAAAATGAAAAAAATAATTGGAACAGTTGCCATGTGTGGCGCGATGGTTTTGGCGGCCTGTGATAGTAATGCTGAAAAATTGGCACAAAATGGCGATACAGTAATAATCGATTTTGCTGGATTTTTGGGTGACGAACAATTTCAGGGTGGAACCGCACAAAATTATCCACTGACATTGGGTTCGGGTCAATTTGTCCCAGGGTTCGAAGAACAACTGGTTGGTGCAAAAATCGGCGAAAGTCGTGATGTGAATATTACTTTTCCACAAAATTATGTCCCCGGTCTGGCCGGCAAAGATGTCGTGTTCAAAGTGACGGTCAAAGACATTTTGCAAAAATAAAAAGACATTGATATACAAAACACCGCCCAATCGGGCGGTGTTTTTTGTTTTTTATTCATCGTGACAATTTCTATAATCACCATAATCACGAAATTCGTATTTGCATACATATCCATGAATAGGTTTTTGGGGGTTATATACCAGTACTTTACCGGAGTCCAGAGCTACTACATCTGTCCCCGTTCCGAGTTGTGTCCATGCTTCTTCCACACGCCACCATGAAGAACTTGTTTTTTCTGCAGTTGGAAAGGGCGCAACGGCGTATATTATTCCAGCTTCATCCATTATGCAATCAACATCATCACTTGGGTTTTCTGCAACACAATCTTCGTATCGACGATATTTTGCAGATGCCAATGGATACCCTTCGGGCACATCTGTTGAATATGTGGTGTCTTCGTCATATTCTGATATATAATCAGCTTTCACACATGCGGGTTCAATAATTGCCATCACGGCTGCCATCACAAACAATTTTTTCATTTTTTCTCCTTTTGTTTTGTTTGTTGTTTCGAATTCTGTTTGTTTTTTACTGTATCTGTTCCGACATTGACTGTGGCCAGCGTTACAATCGCTGCGGTTCCTTGTTTTACACGTTCGACAGAAGTTTGTTTTTCTTCATTGATTTTTGTTTGGTCGTTTTCGTTGCCTATTTGTGCGCGGTAAAGCGCGCCATAGACACCGTCGGTTATCCCTGTTCTTTCATCGTCGTGAATCTCCATTGTTGTTTTGTCCAAAATTGGTTCGCTTTCGATTCCTGGGGGCATGCCTAATGATTCTTTGCGTTCTTTCAAACTGGTGGCCAACGCCAAATATTCATTACGTAATTCTGTTAACGTTTCAGCGTCGCCATTTGGTAATTGAATTGCTTGATTGCCCCCAGATACAGATTTCCCGTTTCCGTATGTACAGCGAAAAGTTTTTATATATCCCGACATCTGTTGATTGGCCGCGGCATCGCTGGTTTGTTCGGATAATCCTTGGGCCAGTTGCATACCATAAATGCCCATCGCATAATTTGCCTCGTTTTTTATCGGGCTTTTATCAGTATTTTGTTTTTTTGATTGATTTGTTTTTTGACCCTGTTTTTCTTTATCGGTTTTATCTGTTGATTTGTTATTCGTGGTGGTTTGAGTATTTTTAGGGTGTTGTTGTTCTTCTGGTATGCCGCCTGGGGGCATTTTTGCACAATATGTTGCCCCAGTAATGAACAAGGCAAAAAATATTTCAAAAAAGCACAATATTTTGTTCATGGCTTCCCCGGCGAATAAAAAGACCACCGAATATATTCAGGTGGCCAGGAGATTGAAAGCAATCACAAAGTATTGTGTGGTATATTGTTTATTCTACCACTCTCCTGGTCATATTTTTATTTACGCCAGAAAAGCAGTTTCCATCAATAGGACAACATATACCGTATGTTGAATATTGACGCTTTGTGCAAGGGCTTTCAAACCCCACCAGCAGAACTCCTGCTGGCATAGTCATTGTATCACACTATCAAATTGTATGCAAATAAAAAAAATAAACATAAAAAAACCGGCGTTTGCCGGTTTTTTTATTTATTCGTCAATTGCCATTATGAATATTTTTGCCTGATTTGCAGCCTTTATAACGGCGTCGCGGTCGATTACAAAGCATGTTTTAGTGTTCACGATGATTCCGTGTAATTTTGCCGCCGCAACTGCGCGCACAGTGTCAACGCCAATCGCCGGAATGTCAATCCGTAAATCTTGACCCGGCTTTGTCATTTTTGCGAACACGCCCCCAGATTTTTTCTTATTCTTTCGCATTTCAACGACGCGTTCCAACATACGAGCGGTTCCTTCGGCGGCTTCTACCGCGACAACCTGTTTATCAACAACGACCGATGCGCCAATATCTTCGATGCCAATCGTGTGCGAAACCTGAATCGCGCGTTCGATATCATGCAAATCTGATTTAGACGGTTTTGTTTTTGTTTGGATACCCGCCCGCGCGAATGTTAATTCAGGCGCCAAATCTTGGGCGGCGACCACTTCATATCCGCGTTTTTCCAATGCCTTGGTAAATGCAACAGCCATAGAATCATACCCCCGTTGATGTTTAATCACACTAAATAGCACAGACAAAGACCACAAATCCGGCCGAATGTCAGACAAATTTACGTGTCCCAGTGCTCCTACAAATGTCAATTTATGAATGCCGCGTTTTTTCAATTCGCGTGCAGCCGTACCGCCGGCGCCAATACGGACAACCAAATCAGGCTTTAATTTCGGGTCATAGAAATTTTTAATTCCAACTACAAAAACGTCCCAACCATTCTTGCGCAATGCGTCGCGTGTCAAGAAAGGCAAGGACAAAGCCCCTGCAATCAAAGCAATCTTTTTATCTGTGTTTTTTGTCATATTTATATAATAATTTCAAAACAAATTGGAATCAAGCCAGAATTTATGTTATGATTTACCAAAAGGTATAAATAATTATGAAAAAATGTCCATTCTTTGATATTTGTGGCGGATGCAGTTACGATTTTACAGCCGCCGAATACATGTTGCAAAAAAAGTCAGCGTTGCCCAAAATACATTTTACATCTGATCCAATTTGGGGGACGGCTGGGACGCGGCGTCGCGCTGATTTTGCGTTTGTTGATGGACATTTTGGATTTTATAAAAAGCAAACAAAAGATATTGTTGATATTACGAATTGTCCGAATTTGGTTGCAGAAATAAATTCTGTTTTGCCACAAATCGCGGCTTTGCCGTGGTCTGGGGCCGGCAGCGTTTTAATAACAAAATGTGAAAATGGAATTGATGTTGGTGTCCAAAGCAATGTGCCGTTTTGCAGTGCTGAATTTCGATTAATGGTCGAAAAATTGCCAGCAGACATTATTCGATTTACGTGGAATGATAAAATAATTCGACAATATGTGGAACCAGAAATCAGATTTGACGATAAAATTGTAAAATATCCGTCTAATGCTTTCTTGCAACCGACCGCCGGCACCGAAAAAACTTTGCGTGATATGGTGGTGAAATATGTTGGTGGCGCGGCGCATGTAGCAGATTTGTTCTGTGGGTTGGGTAATTTTACTTTTGCGACACATGCCACAGGTTTTGATATAGTTGGTAATGGTATTACGCGTGATTTATTCAAAAAACCATTAACGGCAAAAAATCTGAATCAATATGATGTTGTTATAATGGATCCACCGCGCGCCGGTGCAGAACATCAATCCAAAGAAATTGCGAAATCAGACGTGAAACGCGTAATCTATGTTTCGTGTAATCCGAATACTTTTGTGCGCGATGCCCAGATTCTAGAGCGCGGTGGTTTCAAGATGACGGTTGCGATTCCGGTTGATCAATTTGTTGGTGCGTTCCATTGGGAAATATTCGGCGTGTTTGAAAAATAGTTTTTCCCCTTGCATAAAATGTCTGTTTTGTGCTAAATCTTTTCGTGAATTAATAACGGGGGATTTTATGAACACGACAATTCAATCTGTGATTAATACAGTTGGCGATATAGTTGCTGATTTTGGTTTGAAATTATTGGCAGTAATCGCTATATGGGTTATTGGCTTTTGGTTGGTGAAAAAAATTGTTGCTTCGGTGCGATTCACGATGCAGCGTCATGACATAGAACCATCATTGGCGTCATTCACATTGTCATTTTTGAACATCACATTAAAGTTTTTTGTTTTCGTAATTATATTGACTACTTTGGGTGTGCAAATGACGTCCATAGTGGCGGTTTTAGGTGCGGCATCTTTGGCCATAGGTATGGCGTTGTCTGGCACATTACAAAATTTCGCGGGTGGAATGGTGATATTGCTGTTCAAACCGTTTCGTGTTGGTGATACAATCACGACTGCGGACGGCAAAACTGGCGTAGTTCAGGCGATAATGATATTCACTACGCAATTAAATACTTTTGATAACCAGGTTTTATATTTGCCGAATGGCGCATTATCAAACAGTGTTATAACAAATTTATCGCGTGGCGAAAATCGGCGAACTGATTTAACTGTCGCGATATCGTACGGCGATAATATTGATGCTGCGCGAAAGGTTGCGATAAAAATATTAAAGGCCGACAAACGCGTTCTGAAAACGCCTGAACCGGTGGTTTTATTGTCGTCTTTGGATGATAGTGCGGTTACATTAACAATACGTTATTGGACATCGTATTCAGATTTGTTGGCGGCGCGTGCAGATATTCTGGAAACGATATATCATGAATTCCCGAAAAACAAATTGCATTTCCCGTTTCCACAAATGGACGTCCATATCGCAAAATAAATTTAATTTATGCGTATTGATAAAACCGCATTCATACACTGAATGCGGTTAATTTTTATGTTTGCATTATATTTCAAATTTTGATAGAATAGTCGTGTCGAAAAGAGTTTTTTCGATGGGGTGTGAGAACCCTTTGTCGAGCTGCGTCCGTGGAAGACGTAAAATATCTCCAACTGTAATGGTTGGAGGGTTGCCGAATAACCAATAAGGCACACAATTTCAGCTCGAATTGTTCTCAACCTCCAACCGCCTTTTGTTTAAGGGGTGGTTGCTTTTGTTTTAACACCAAAAGTAAAGGAGAGGAACGTGAAAACAAAAACAATCTTAACAATGGCCATAATCGCGGCGTTACCATTTACTGCAATAGCAAACAATCGAATCGGTCCGGCACCCTTTGATTGGGATTCAGATGATGATCCGGTTGTTGCAACAAGTGAGGCCTATTACGCGATTGAGGTGCCAACTGTAGCAGATCAATCACATATCGCAACCACTGCTTATGTCAAGGGTGCATACAATGACCTTATTGCTGGTATGAACAGAATGGGCGAAGATAAACAATCCCAGTTGTTTTATCGTGATGCTAATGATGAAAACGTAGGTGTGTTCAGTGAAGTATATAAAACTATTGGCGACGTTACCAATCACTCAGAGTTGGTTAGTGGATTGGCTGTTAAAAATGCGATCGATTCGGTTGATAATAAAATAGATAACAAACGTGTTGAAATATATACTACGTGGGACAATGACAATGCGAAGACTCAGGTTGCGTTTGTGAACGCCCCTGCACAACAGTAAGTTCGCTGCCTTGGACGGGGCGGGTTAACCCCTTCCGGCTGCGCCGCACTCCTTCATGCTGGGGGAGAACAATAAAAAAAGACACCGCCAGATGGCGGTGCTTTCTTTTGGGATGCCCTGAAAGGAAGGAAAGGAGAAAAAGAAATGGGCATCCTAAACTTTATGTAGGCCCAAAGTCCAGAGGAGAGAGAATGTAGGAGGGAGTCTGAAAACTCTGGGCCCGTCGGATGCTTGGCATCCGGTCATCGGGTTTTAACCCCTTTGACGAATCGAAATATAATACACAAAAATACATTTGTCAAGTATTTTGTCAAAAAAATTTTTTAGGCTATTTTTTATTCGTCCATAAATGGGAATTTGTGCAAATTGAATTTATTCTGATGTGCAACTATAATAAGAACATTGAATTGGGAAACTATACAACATAGGAGAAAAATACTATGACACACGAAGATGTATGGCGCGCAATAGAAAAATTTGCAATGGAACATCATATGTCTTGTTCTGGGCTGGCAAAATGCAGCGGTTTAGACCCAACAACATTCAATAGAAGCAAACGTTGGTCCAAAGAAGGTCAACCACGTTGGCCGTCAACAAACAGTATTTCAAAAATACTGGCGTCAACTGGGGCTTCGCTCGAAGATTTTACTAAATTCATTCCTTCGTCCGAACATACGATGTAATAAACGGTTGCACAATGCCCATAAATGGGCTATTGTGAAAATATGTTGAACAACGTAAAGATTTACACGTCGGACAAATATTGGAATCAAATCTTGACTGATTTGGGCGCAGATATTGCGCAATCGCCGAATGTTTCAGATGTTATATTTGACGATATTGAAATAAACGCGCCCATTTCGGTTCCTGATTTGAAAAATGCAATATTAGATTATATGAATTGCACTGACGTCATTCGGCGCGTGTTTGGCCGCGAAGTCATTTTGCCGACCCTGCAACACAAGATAGTTGTTTTGATACACAAAAATGTAGGCTTAACGATGTCTGAATTAAAGACGGCGTTGGGTTTTGCGCCAGATGTGACATCGCACGCGGTGGAAAACGCGATTTACCAGTTGCGCAAAACGTATGGTCGCGAATTTATACAAAACGTAAATGGAAAATATAAGATTGGACGCCTATAAATTAATTTCGCTGGATAAAATACACAGCACCCAAGATTGGGCGCACGATTTAATCGCGAACAAAACGGCATCTGATAAAACAGTAATCGTTGCGACGTCGCAAACTGCGGGCCGCGGCCGTTATCGTCGCAAATGGGTGTCGCATACTGGGAATTTATACGCGTCTTTTATTTATCGTGTTGTTGAACGTAATCCGCGGTTGTCCTATGCGATTGGTGTTGCAGTGGCCGAAACGCTGATTGAATTTGGATTGAATCCGAAAATCAAATGGCCGAATGACGTTTTAATAGACGGCAAAAAAATCAGCGGTATTTTAATCGAATATTCTCAAAATTTTGTCATAATCGGAATTGGCATAAATATAAAAACTTGTCCGACAGTGCCTGAATATAAAACGACCAAGATGAATGATTACACCAACGCGACGGTGACAGACGTTTTGAATGTTTTGATAAAAAAGATAGACAAATTGCGGAACGCTGATTTCGATGTGGTGCGGGAACGTTGGACTGATTTAGCAATCGGCATTCGTGGAAAAATAAAATATCACGGCCAAGAAATGGAAATCATAGGAATAAATAAAAACGGCGCGCTGATTTTGCGGCACGGGGCCGATTATATGCTGACATACGGCGACGAAATCAGTATGTAAAATTTTTTACTAACAATACATTTTGAAATGTGATATTATACGATTGAACCTGAGGGATTGGGTTCGGGGCTGTAGCAAGCCCAGTATATCCGGTGCGAAGGCATCGTAATCAGATGTTGCGTGTGTTTATTGCGCCGCAATCATCCCTGACCAAATATGGTTGGGGAGCCGTTGGTGTATATTTAAAGACCGCGGAATCATTGATATACTGATTTGCTAACTCCCCGACCACCAATTTCTGGTGGTCAATTTTTTATTCAAACCATGGGAGAAAGAGAAATGAAAAAATCTTTATTATCAATCGCAATAATCGCGGCATTACCATTCGCCGCAAACGCAACCGATCCGGTTGTCGCCGTTGGGCCGGCGCATGCGTCATCAAACGCGGTTGTCGCAACCGCCAACGCACCATATGTGACCGTTACCCCGAGCACCGCGGACGAATCGCATATCGCAACTACTGCGTATGTAAAGGGTGCCTATAACGACGCCATCGCCGCAGTGAATAATGTTGCAAACGATGTCAGCAGCAAACAAGGCAAATTGATGAATATGGAATCAACCCCACAACCAATATCAAATAATGTTGTATCAAGTTCACAATTACAAGGTTGGGGACAGGCGTTGCCAAATTATGGTAATGATGCTGCTATGTGGGCTGATGCATTGGATGACGTATCTAACACACTAGGTACAGATATAGATAACACTTTACCGACAACAGGTATGGTAGTGACATTGATAAAAGATGCGACGGGGGTTGTACGCGAAGAAATTTATAATGCCATAGTCGACACTCGTGTAACAATATATACTACATGGGATGATGACGATACAACCATGGTAGAATTATCGAGTATCTAGATTCAGAAAATATTTTTACAAAATCGTCAACCCCGCCAAAAGCGGGGATGTTGGCGATAAAGATTATTTACGTCTACAAATACTCTTGACTTATATCTCAATTTGTGATATAATGTTGTACATCAAAGAGTGAAAATTTGTCCGCCGTGTTTGGCGGTTTTTTTTATTCTGGTGTTTCACATGGCCTGGGCATTTTTTGCGCAGGCCTTTTTTAACAAAACGGGTCAAATATGCAAATGACATTGATTGAAAACACGGATGATACAAAAATTATTCCGTATAAATTGGCGCGCATTGTTTATGCGGAAACAAATGTGACTTCTTTGCAGAAAGCAGAAGCAATGGCGTCTATGATTTACAATATTCATATTAAATTTGATAAATCTTTTGATGATATTGCAAATGATAATGAAACATTTGATTCGTTAAATGAAAAATCACCGCGACATCAATTTTTGTCTGTGCCGGCGAACGATAGAAAATTTCAGATGTGTTTGCGTGTTGTGCAAACTATGATGCACGGGCATTTACGTGATTCTGTATTCGGGGCAACAAAATTTCATCATGACGATATTATCCCAGATTGGGCGATGTCGCGCGGTTATATCGCCGAAATTGATGATGTGTTGTTCTATTTATAATCGCAACCAAAGGAATAAATCGTGAATAAATTTATCAAGGGCGGATATTTATCCGGCCGCAAAACCTATGTGATTTCCAGTGTTGGAATAATTTCTGCAATCGGTGCGTATTTAATCGGGGAACAAGATATATTCTCTGTATTGCAAACCGTATTCACATTGGGTGGAATTTATTTTTTGAAACAAGAATCTTCAACCAAAGGAAAAAACAATGGAACAAATTCCAGAAAAATTTCTTGATGAAAATGGTGAATTAAATACATCTGCGTTGATTAAATCTTATTGTGAATTGGAAAAAAAGATGGGATCAATGATAACTGTACCATCAGATGATAGTGATGATGCAACAAAACAAAAATTTAATCACGCGATTGGTGTGCCTGATGATGCATCAGAATATCCAACAAACGCATTGTTTGATGACGAATCGGTTCGTAATGAATTTTATGAAATTGGTTTAACAAATAAACAAGTTGAAAAAATTTATGACATCGCAGAAAAAATTTTGCAACCAACATTACATGATTTATTCGAATTGCAAACACAAACAAATGCGATAAATGAATTGAAAAAATTTTTTGGTTCAACACAAAAAATGAATGATGCAATGAAAGAAATAAATGCATTTGGTGAACGCTATTTGCCCGAATCTACATTTAATGAGTTATGTTCTACACCTCAGGGAATCCAAGGCTTGTACAAGATGATGCAAGCGCAAGAACCCGAAGTTTTACTCGATAAAAATGCAACTGAAAATTTATCTGATGATGATTTAAGAAGAATGATGCGTGATCCAAAATATTGGCGCGACCAAGATCCAGAATATGTTCGCAAAATTGAAAATGGTTTTAAAAAATTATATTCATAAAAAAAATTTTTTACTTTTATTCTTTACTAATCGTTTTGATTCAGATAAAATAGAATCATGAACAAAATAATTTTGTTCTATCCAAAAACTTAAAAGGAGAGAATTATGTTCTTTGGTTCTAAGAAAAAATGTG
>CAMZDE010000020.1 GCA_947305255.1 uncultured Alphaproteobacteria bacterium | reverse complement strand
TTTATGTTCCGGCCACGAACTGTTCAATTGCCTGTTATTGGTCAGGTCGTCCGTGACAGTGTCGCATTCAAAGCAGGCGTGAAACCGGGTGACATAATTATTAAAATTGACCAATCCAGTATAAACAATTGGGGTGAATTGATTATTGCCAAAGAATTAGCATCAGAACACGACGCAAATGTTTTGTTGGCACGTGGCGATAAATTGGTTCGCGTGTCTTTGGCACCTGCGGAACGGTGGGGATTGATTGCCGACGGCAGCAAGACTGAATTTTCAAAAAAAGGATTTTTTGGCGCGCTTTATTCCGGATTGCGGGAAACGTATTATCAATCTAAAAATTTATTGATTGTGTTGAAACAGATTATTATCGGCGAACGTTCGTCTAAGCAGTTGGGGTCGTTTATTACTATTGCTCAGGTTTCTGGAACCGCATTAGAAGCTGGATTTATGGTATTTTTATCTATAATCGCATTAATTTCTGTGAATCTGGGCGTTATTAATTTGTTACCGTTGCCGGTATTAGATGGTGGGTATTTACTGATTTTAATCATAGAGGCCATAACCCGCAGAAAATTGGGCGGCAAAGCGATGGAAACGACTATTTTGTGTGGATGGATTTTAATCGGATTGCTGTTTTTGTTCACAATGTGGAATGATATATCACGCGTATTTGGGTTGAATTAAAAAATGAAGAAAATTATTTTATGCTTTGTGTTTTTGTTGGGGATATATGGTAATGCCAATGCGGTTGTGTTGTCACGTATTGATGTTTCGGGGAACCAGCGCATGGATACAGAATCTGTGCGGATTTTGTCGGGCGTAAAAACAGGCGAAAATATAAACATTGAACGCGCAAACAGCATCGCGAAAAAATTGCAATCCAGTGGGTATTTTTCATCTGTGGACGTAAAATTGGATAATGATGTATTGCGTATAAAACTGGTTGAATCGCCTATTGTTAACATGGTCACAGTCGAAGGCAACGATGAAATCGACACCGAAGATTTAAAGAAAGAAATTCGCATCAAAGAACGCTCTTCGTATGATACGTCTGTTGTAGGGGGCGACGTCCAACGCATGTTGACTCTTTACCAGCGCAAGGGCTATTTTGGCACAAAAATCAATCCTAAGAAGATAGATTTAGATAATAATCGTGTTAATGTCGTATATGAAATTTCAGAGGGGCATCCAACATATATTCGCAGTATTGATTTTGAAAACAACAAAAAATTCCGGTCCAGCACTTTGCGCCACGAAATTTTATCACGAGAATATGCGTGGTGGCGTTTTTTGGCACAATTTGACGTATATGACGAAGACCGTATTCAATATGATCAACAAATGTTGCATCAATTTTATATGCGAAACGGTTTTTTGGATTTCAAAATTACAGATGTTAAGGGGGAATTTACACCTGATCGGGAATATTATTCTGTAAAATTCACTGTGGACGAAGGCAATCAATATAAAATCGGCAATATCACGATTGATAATCCTTTCCCTGATGTTCCAAATGACGAATTATACGACGCGTTAACCGTGTCAAAGAAAGATGTTTATAACATTGATGAAATCGATGCGACAATAAATGCCCTGCGCGGCGCGGTTGCAGATCATGGTTATGCATTTATAACTGTCGAACCTGTTCCTGACAAACATGATGACACACGCATTGTTGATATCAATTTCAAAATCAAAAAAACAAATCGTATATATATAAATTCTATTAATTTATTAGGTAACGTGCGCACATTCGATAACGTTATCGAACATCATTTGCCCATGCGCGAAGGCGATCCTTTTTCACTGCAAACAATTGAAACAGCACGTCAAAATTTAATGCGAACCCGTTATTTCAAGGATGTCCAGATGGTTCCAACTCGTCTGGCCGATGCGAATATGATGAATTTAGATGTAAAAATGGAAGAACAACCGACCGGTGAATTATCTGGGGGATTTGGTTGGTCGTCCATTAATGGTTTTATGGTTGATGCAGGGATAACTGAAAATAATTTCATGGGTCGCGGTCAAATCGTTCAAATTCGTGGTTCTATTGCACAATATCAACGTCAGGCCGTGTTCAGTTTCACCGAACCGTTTTTATTCAATCGTGAATTATCCGGTGGTTTTGATGTTTCATATACACAATATAAATATTCTCAGTTGGGTGGTTATGGATACGACCGTGATTCTTTCTCTGTTTCGGGCAGATTGGGTTGGCGTTTAACCGACCATTGGACACAAACAATGCGGTTATCTGCGACATTCGACCAAAACTATGATTTGAATCTGGGCGGTTGGCAAAAGGCGAATTTATACACATTGGGGACAAATTTGCGCTATTACAATCTGCACACGAATTTCCAACAAAACACTCATACCGGCATCGTCGGAAATATTGGTGCGGCATATACGGGTTTTGGTGGAACGAATACATTTATGCGATATAATGCCGATATCGTTGGTATGGTAAAATTTTTGGAAGACCGTTGGCAATTGCGGACTTCATGGGATTTTGGTTATCTGCAATCTTTAGAGAGCGATAATTACATACCACGTGTTTATCGTTATTTCCTTGGTGGTGAATCTTTGCGTGGATTTGATATTGCCGGCGTTGGGTCAAGAAACTGGTTTTTCCGTAGTTATTCACTTGGTGGATTATGGAAATTAAACGGTTCAACCCAGTTGAATTTCCCTATATTTATTCCTGATGAATATCAGGTCAAAGGTTTTGTCTTCGCAGACTATGGTATTTTGGGACGCCCACCAAAACGCGAATATGAATATACAAATCCATACGGCATAACCAAAGACAATATTATTGACCAAGATTGGCGAACATCCGTTGGGTTCGGTATATACTGGAACACACCAATGGGCCCAATGAATTTTTCATGGGGTTGGCCAATGAAATTAAACGAATATGACCAAGAAAGACGATTCTTGCTATCGTTCGAAACGCAATTTTAATCGTTTTGGCTTGACGGAGGGGATTGATTTTTCTTATACTTTTTGTAACGGGAAACCCAAAGGAGAAAAAATATGAAAAAATTTCTGGCGATTTGTGCATTTGTTGTTGTCGGATTGGCAATCGCTGGGTGTGGTCAAATTTACGACCGCGAACCAGTCAGCATTGGATATGACAATAACGAATTGAAACTTAGTCCGTGCGCATGCATTTTGGTGTACCAGGCATAAATTCAAATGGGGGGAATGATTGAATTACCCAAATGATTTTGATACACCGGCGTTTCCGGCGGGAAAAAGCATTGCTTGGTCCCGCGTGGTTGCTATAAAAATTTCGATATTTTTCTTTTTAATTCTTTGTGTATGTGGTTTGGTGTTGTTGTTCGTCAGAACCAAAAAGAATTTTCCTTTCTTGATATCTATTGACCCGTTAACCGAAGAATGGACGGTGGTCACGTATCCAAAGAAAAATTTTGAAACAACAATTGAACAATCTCAAATTGTCCAAGAAAAAATCGTCAGTGATTTTGTCACTAATTGGTTCACTATTTCGTCACGTCAATCTGAAAATACCGCACGTTGGGCCGAATGTGATGCGTCTGATTGTGACGCGCCCGAACAATACAATCCTCAAAATATGGAATGCGCGCTGTTTTGTGTTGCAAATCCTGATTTATTTGCACAATTTACACAAAAGGTTTTACCAGAATACACCGCCAGAATTAATCAGGCCGCAGAAGTATGGACAATCGAAAAACGCGACATTCGCCCGTATTATGTCACCCCAGATGCCAGCGCATGGCAGGTTTATATCGAAATGCATTCTAATATCAGCGGAACATTTAACGTGTTGGCGTTCATAGATGTAAAGCGGGATATGGACACGCACCCTGCAACGTTGGGATATTACATAGAGGATTTTAATTCGTACCGGTTAACAAAATGAATAAGATAAAGTCGTTTTTTATTGGTCTTTTGTTATTATCTGCCACGTTTGTTATGGTTGTAGGGGTTGCTTTGATATATCGTTCTGCGGATCAGTTGTCGATAAAATCTTATATCTTTCAAATGGGTAATTATGCAGACGGTCGTGTTGGCGCTTTGCAAAAATTAGATAATATGTCTGCTGTTGAATTACGCAATAAATTGATAAAAAAGTATGTTTCTGAATATTTTCTGGTTGTACCGGGGGAACAAAACGTATTGTCACGCCCGTCTTTGAAACAGATGTCTGATTCATATGCATATGGACAATGGCAATCGAATGAGGCTGAAAAAATTGCGCAAATGTCCAAAGATAAAATGTTTCGTCGTGTTTATATTTCTGATGCTGATATTGCGGCGATGGATATGCCTGATGGATATGATTATTATAACGCGAAACCAGACGAATCTATTTTGTATTCTGTACATTACATAACGGAAACATGGCCTGAATCTAATTCCATGGGTGTGACGCCGATATATGAAAGCGGTAATATAGATATAGTGGTTAGTTTTAGACCAGGAATAAGAAAGACCATGAATGGGAAAAAATTTAATATCAAAAAATATCTTGAATCTGGGAATGATCCATTGGGGTTGTTTATGTTCAAAGTTACAAATATAAGATGACAGGGATTTTGAATGATAGCGCGATTTATGTTTTTAATATGTTTATTTGTATCAATGTTTTCAACATCGACGGTGTTGGCTGATGAATCATATGATGATTTCGATTTTGATGATTTTGCGATTGTTGACGACAATCAAAACGATATAAATTTAGAAAGCGTTTCGTTAAATTCTGGGGCGAAACCTGTTAATGCCGGACAATTTGATATTGCAGGCGCAATGTTGGGTATGAATTACGATGAAATAAATAATCTGTTCTTTGAAAATTCGTCACTATATGCGCCACGTAAAACAGATAGTGTTGTGTACAAAATAAATAAAGATTGGGAATATAATTTGGATTATGAATGCCGGCAAAACAATATTTTTGTTCCCGCTCAGTTAGAACGCTGTATTCGTTCGTTGGCGCGCAGTCGCGGTTTGTTATATGTATCTGAAATACATTTGGAACGCGCATATACTGGCGAAACTATTGATATTTATCTGACAAGTAATGCGTCTGAAAATGTTGTTTGGAAGATTGTGTATAAAAATGATGCGAATGATTTGGACGGCGTTGACGATGCAAATTCGCAAACTTTTGCCAATCAACGAGAAAAGAAAATACTTGCTTTTTGGCAGGGTGTTTTAGATAAATACGGCGTTCCAAATTCAGATGAAGACAAATGGATTTCATCTGAAAATGCGTATGATCCGATGATGCGTGCATATTATGGTCAATTAGAATTGGTTGATTATGGTCTGAATGTTTCAGATGCTGCGAAAAACATTCAGGCTGCACGTGAAAATTTTCAGGCGAAACCATATGCGTTCTGATTTAACATCTTATAAAATTGGATTATATTCTGAATTTCTGGCGCGTTGGTATTTGCGCTTTCACGGGTATCGAATTTTGAAAAAACGCTATGTGACCGGCAAACGTACGGGCCGTGCAGAAATAGACATAATCGCAAAAAAAGGTAATATCATCGTTTTTGTTGAAGTAAAATCCAGACAAACTGTTTCTGCGGCGTGGGACGCAATAACGCCTGCACAATCTGTGCGATTACGTCGCGCCGCAGAAACATTCATCATCAAAAATCATTGGGTTGGGAACGCCAGATTTGATGTTATTGTTGTATGCGGTAGTAAAATATATTGGGCAAAAAATGCGATTTAGTTTTTTATGACCGCGCTTTTTATCAATGTGACGTCTTCTTTGATTCCGTCTATTTTCAATTGTAATTGCCCGATGCCAGATTCCAAAATGGTCGTTCGATTTTCAAGGGCTGTGATTCTTTGGTCTTGGCGTTCCAATTCGTTCAATGACGAATCTTGGCGCGCGACCCAATAAATAACACCGAAACCGAATGCCAATAAAAACCAACTATCGCGCAAAACATCCAATAAATTCATTATATTTGTTTGTTTTGGCATAATTTTATAAATAATTTACCATAAAAATGTTTTTATGTTGGATTATTCCCCTTTGTTATTAAGCGTTCAATCTGGTGAACCAGCGAACATTGTGCCGCCCACCAGCGTAATTCTTCGTTTGATGCATTTGGCCCGAAAACGCGTTCAATGGTCACAGAACGCAAATGCGACAAAACCCTCTTCCCGTTTTGCGAAGAAAACACACATGCGTATTGTTTTTCAATATCTTTCATCGGTTGCCCCTATTTAAATGGATAATTCTTCGCGAGCCATTTGCGCGATTGGCGCCATATATTTTAATTCTGCATCACTATGCAGAGATATAGGTTCTATTAACCCGCGGCGTGATAATATTTGCAATCCGCGTTCGCATAATGGACGGATAAATTCATGCAACAAACGACCATAGGTCGCGCCTAGGATACGAACCATATCGGCGTTGCGCGCCAATATCTCTGTGGCGGTCATTTCTTTGTCTGACAACAGCCCCAATCTGTCCGCCAAAAGCGTATGACGGATTCTGTCGCGCAAATCACGCAAAACTATTTGTGATACATCAAAATTCGCACCACTGGATAACGGCGTTAAACCAGAACTGCCCACAGCCTTTGGAATTATTGCCCCAGGTGTCAAATTTATATTTGATAAATTGATTACACCATCATCGTCGGCCTGCCATATGCCGCTGACAGCGATAGTCGCATTTTTCAAGACCAATTCAACAACTTTGTTTGCTGTTTTTATATCCGGCAAAGCGCGTAAAACGGGGCCGCGTCCATATATTTCACCACTGACCAAAGACCAACGGAAAATTATATACGGATTTGTTTCGAATGTTCCGCGTGCAACAATATTATTTTCAATATCACCACCAACATCAACCCATGCAGTAAATTCTGAACCGATTAAAGATTGAACCAATCTGATAGGTGTTTGCGGATTATTTTTAATTATGTCTTGCATATGTTTTGGGAAAGTAAAATTCGAATATTTTTCCACTATATCACATGCCGGCAAAGAAGTTGTATGGAATATTGCACCTGGCAATAACGCAATATCTGTCATTGGAATCGCAGTAAACGAAAACGCAGAATCTGCACCAATTGGATTTTCAGCCATAAACAAACATGCGGTTCCCAATACGACTAAATCAGTATAGCATTGGTGTATGGTTGTATAAAAATTAGAATCATTCAAATGTGCGCGCAACATCGCAGTGGCGATTTCTGGGTCTGGGGATAAATCGCTTTCACGAACCAGATTTATCCACAACGATTCAGGTGGCGTTAACAACGAATACATTGATGCTGCTAAATTATCAACTGCATCTGATGCCGTCGCATCAAACAAAGTCGCCGCATCCGCATCATCGGTCGGAATCGTGTATCGCATTGCTGTTTTCCAGCGATTCAACCAGATTTCTCGTTCGTCCAGCGCACGTTTATATAATTGCATAAGATTTTTTTGCATTTGTTTTCCTTTTGTTTTGGTTGATTATATTTTGAATTCTGTGTTTGCCCGTATCATGCCGATATGTTTAGCGGCATTTCTGATTGGAATTGGCGTCATCGCCAAAGCCCCAGAAACTGCGTCTAAACCATCGTCGTGTTCCATTGAACCAATCGGTGTCCATGCCAACATTTCAGACAACAACATCGTTTGCCTGATGTTATCGTGCATAAACAATCGACCCGTGTTCAGCATCGGTTCCATAGCATTCAAAATTCTTGTTTCTTTCTTGGTATGATTTGAAATTTGTATGATATTCAGCCCCACCCCACGCGCATCTGCAACACGTCTGATGATTTCAGGCAACGCGTTGCCAATGCCATTGATTTCTATGCCTATGCGATTGATTTTATGTTTTCCTAAAAAATCTATGACTTTTTCGCATTGTGTAGATAACGGATGCATATCGCCATCTTCGACTGACAAATATAGTATATCGTGGACAAATGCGTTCATATTTTTGTCGTCACGATACACCAGCGCACAAACACTGCCGTCTGATGTGTTTCGAGCCGACGAAGGATCCCAATATACGGACGCACCTGTGATTAAATGTTCGCCGATTCGTGATGTTCGATTGTCAAAATCGTCCACATAAAAATGTATAGCCCCCGGATCCAGATGTATTCGCTCTTCGGCGACATATTCCAACATCATTTGTGCAGAAAAATGTCGCGGTCCAACTATGCGTTCAATATCTCGAATTTTTTCAAGCGGAAAAACCTCTGGCCATGCCGATTTTCCGGCATTATCTAAGATAGGTATTTTTAATTGTTTATACCCGCTTAAAAAAGGTATTGAATTATTAAAATTTTCGTTTAATCTAATGGACATGGACTTTACTCCGAAAACTTTGCCAACAAATCTGGAAGCCGAACAGGCGGTTCTGGCGGCGGTTTTGATGAACAATCGCGCGTTAGAATCGGTATCTGAATTTTTGTTACCTGAACATTTTTCACACCCTGCCCACCAAGAAATATATAAATTGGCTTTGCGGCAGTTTGCTGTTGGCATACCGTTCGACATAATCACCGCAAAAACATATCTGGAACAACAGGGTGTCTTAGAATCCGTTGGCGGTGTTGAATATTTGACTAAATTAGCGTCGGCAGGTGCAACCGTGGTGAACGTTGAACATTACGGTCGTATCGTGTTTGATAATGCACGTCGCCGCGATTTAATTGGTTTGGGTCAATCTATTATCGACGATGCCTATACCGAAGATATGGATAACACGGTCGATTTTCAAATTGAATCTGCCGAACAAAAATTATTTAATCTGGCATCAACGGGTCAATCCGAACAAAATATGGTTTCTTTGGCAGACGCATTAAAAGGCGCCCTGCAAGAGGCTGAAATCGCGTACAAGGCCGACGGCAAATTGTCCGGATTAACCACAGGCTTAGATGATTTAGACAAATCAATCAGTGGGCTGCATCATTCTGATTTAATTATTGTTGCAGGTCGCCCAGGTATGGGAAAAACCACGTTGGCAATGAATATTGCTTTTAACGCGGCAAACGCCATATACAACGAACGCGCAAATGAAAAATACAAGGGTGCGGTCGTGTTTTTCAGTCTTGAAATGTCGAACCAGCAATTGGCGGCACGCGTATTGTCGTCTCAATCTAAGATTCCGGCATCCCACATGCGCGAAGGTAATTTATCAGACGAAGATTTTATGAAAATGTCTGAATATTCGAACGCGCTGGCTAAATTGCCATTGGTTATTGATGACACTGCGGATATGTCTGTTCCGATGATTAAAACGCGCGCACGTCGAATTGCACGCAAATACGGCGGTATCGCACTGATTGTTATCGACTATTTACAGTTAATGAAATTGCCAGGTGGCAAAAACAACGACAATCGTGTCCAAGAATTATCGACAATTACCCGTGGCCTAAAAATTTTAGCCAAAGAATTAGATGTGCCTGTTATCACATTGTCTCAGTTATCACGTAGTGTTGAACAACGTGATGATAAACGCCCGATATTGTCTGATTTGCGTGATTCTGGTTCTATTGAACAAGATGCCGATATTGTTATGTTCACGTATCGTGACGAATATTATCTTAGCAATCGTTCGCCTGAAAATCGTTTGTCCGGTAACGCATCTGAAAATGCGACACAAAGTTGGCAAAACCGTCTTGACAAGGCGCGTAACAAGGCCGAAGTTATCATCGCAAAGAACCGTCATGGGAAACCAGAAACAATACATTTAAGTTTTATCGGCGAATACTATCTGTTTGATAATTTGAACCAATATGGGCCGCAACCGATGATTAATTCTGGCGATTTTCAACCGCAATTTACGAATCCTGAACCGAACGTCCAAACCGTTGCCGATATAAATGATATTCCTGACGATATTATTTAATTATTTTTTCTTGCCAACGAAATAAAATTTTACTATTATTTTGTCAACATAACATATTAAGGGAGTGCGCTATGGCACAAGAAGAAATCATTTTTCCAAACAATATACGCAACATTCGTGCCGCAAAGGGCATGAAAATGACAGATTTGGCACGCCGTTCGAATTTGTCTTTGTCCGCTGTGTCTAAGATTGAAAAAGGTGTACGCCGCTTAAATCAAAAACAATTATTGAATGTTTGCACTATATTGGGCTGCAAATTGTCTGATATATTCATTCACGAATCTGACGCTGGGGCAGACCAATGGCAAAGCGAAATTAAACGTCGTTTAACCGATAACGAAGACGGCGGATTGAAAATATTTGGTTCCGGACTTCGTAAGATTCGTCAGCGCGCTGAAAAAACTATTGCAGAAACCGCGAAAATGGCGGGAATGACGCTGTCTGTGTATCATAAAATCGAAGTGGGTCAACGCGAAGTGTACGAAGATGAAATCGACGTGTTGGCTCAAACGTTCGGATATACTGCAAAACAATTGTTCGACGAAATCGCGAAACTTTATAACGCTGGCGAATTGACCAAACAGATAAACAAGGTCAAAGAACGTGTAAAATCTGTTTTGGAACCTGGGAATCCAGAATCTGGATTGGACGTTCACGGTGGCCTATACGGTGCACAATTGTATGATAATGCACGTAAAAAATTAGTCCCTGTGTTCGGCAAACCAGACGGCAAAACAATCAAATTGAAAAAATCCGACGAACAAATGATTGTTGCACCCGAAGCCTTGGAGGGCAAAAACGGTGTTTATGCGATTGTTCCTAATGCTAAACGTCTGGGCGGATTCATTCCTGAAACGTCATATGTTTTCGCAGACGCGAATGAAAAGCCGGTGGTTGGCGATTTGGCGGTATGCATTGATGCAGATTTCACAAAAATGAACCCTGATGATTGCGTTGTTGCTCAAATTGCTACGGTACGTCAGGATTCGCACGGAAAAATTTATGGTCACGTATCTAATCCGGACGAAAAAATCAACTTTCAAACAATGCACAAAGTTGTTATGATTGTTATGAAATAGTTTTATAACCAAGGGGGGATTATAAACATGCAAGAACAACCGCGCGTCATCGCACAACGATTATTGAATCTTTATCGTCAGGCACACGTAATAAACGGTGGTTGGGCCGCTGTGAACAAGGCTTTGATTGCCGAATCTGATGATACCCAGGTTATAGAGGCATTACGTAAATTACCCACAGGTCAAAGATTGGCCACACATCTGGAAAATCTGAAAACAGGGAAAACCCCGATGAATACTATCGATCCTGATTTGTTGCCATATGGTGGGTTATTGGCCACCCAAGATACCGCCACGGCACTGACCCAAAACGAAATCAATGAATTGAAATCTGCATTGGCAAATTTCGAAGCCACCCCCGAAGGATTAAAGAAAATCAAACGCTTAGATTGTGTTCGCAAATTCGGTGCCGATTGGGCAGAAAGCGTGAAATCCGCGCTGGCGGGGGATGCGAACGCGCTGGCCATATGGGAAAACGTCGTTCGCACGTCCAAAGCATACCAGTTATGGGATTCTGCGAAACAATTAACAGCCGACACTTTAACCGAACGTGATCGCGCCCAGATTCAAGCCGACATGCCGGAATTTGAAACGTATCTGCCGATGTTTGGTGATGCCGGCAACGAATTATTGAACAAATTACGCACGTTTATGTCATCAATGCCGAAATAATAAATCTATACGGCGTATATGGTGTCTTGGGTATGCGGCGTCCCGATATAAATCATCGTTCCGCGTGGTGACAAGATAAAATCTAGTTCCCGCAACCTTTCACGTAAATTGTTTCTTTTTTGTTGTGTGTTGCATGTGTTCGGGACTTCGACGTCATCGCATATTATCAAATCAGAACGCAAACCAGTGATATTGCCCGATATACCCTGACATATAACCGATGGTTCGCGTATTCCAACGGGGCGTTTAATAGTTATTTTATGTGTACCCCACTCTTTTTTGACATCTGGTAAAACATCAGTACACAACGGATGATTTTCCAAAATATTTTTTATATGCGACACCATTCGCGAAGCTAACCCTGATTCCGCAGACAAAATTAAAATTCTGGTTTGCGGTAAATTATATAAAACACAGGCTGCAAAAATTCCAACAACCGTTGATTTCCCAGAATGCCGAAAAGCATTCAACAATCCGCGATGTGGTTCGTTATTCAATACTTCTATCAAAAAACGCATGATTTGTTTATGATGTTCGGGCGTTTCGAACCCAACCAGCTTATTCCACGAATCCATGAAAGTCATCGCATCTGAAATTGTCACAGTGTTCATAGTTGGCATTAACCGGCTATTTTATCAATCTTAGACAACCAATTTTTTACCAAATTAGTTTTCTTAGCCGTGATTTTTTGCATCTTTTGCAAATTATTTTTATGTTTTTCATCGTATGGTTCCGCCGTTTCATCGCGCAAACGTTTTAACACTGCGCGTTCTGAAAAACCAGTCCCAGAATTGCCGGTTGCGCCATATTTTGCACGCTGGGTTGCCAAAACTTTCTTTATCAAATTAGTTTTGGTCGCTTCGTCTTGGGCCATTTGAGCCAAGATTTGTTGACGCTGGTTTTCTGCGTCTTTCTTTGATTCTTTGTAATCTAAAACTTTTGTCACATCAGATACCAATTGTCCCATAAAAAACTCCTTTTGGTTATATTGAATATGTTCCGTCTATGGTCACAGACAATATTGTTGCAGGTAATTGTTCACTGCTGGAAATTGTCCATAACGGTTGCAAAACGTCGGTTTGGCTTCCTAATAAATTAATACTTAAATCGCCGTTATATCCTGTATTATCTGCATGATAGACATAATTTGGTATTTCTACACGTTTACCGTTCACAAATAATGTCTTGGTATTTATTACCCGCATAGATATTTTACGCGCGCGCAAATTTATCGGACTATGCCCGTTCACAATCATCGGAAAAGCAGATATTGTATAATTGAAATTATATGTTGCGGCATCGTTCAAACAAGTGTCATCGAATTTTTCTAGTGATATAGTACCACTACGATTCACAATAACATACGTATAATTATCCAATGTCGCAACGTATTTGAAATCGCCGTCTGTTTTGTATGTTGCCCATGCCACTATATTTTCTGCATCGTATTTGTTTAACACAGCAATAATACCGTCATTTCTGACAACAAATAATTTGTGACCAGTCTGGTTATACGACATACTGATTGGATTTTTTATCAAATGTCTTGCAAAAGCAGACAAATCTGTCGCGTGATAATTTTCTGCCAACGCGTCTAAATCCAATTCGCGAATTTCATTACCCGAACCAGAAACAAAAACCGTCTTGGATTCTATTTTTTGTGGTGGCAAATATTGCGTGATATCAGACCCGATATTTGTATGTTGTTTAACATCTACATTCGATGGCGTTAACGGTGAATTTGAAATTGCCCATTCGCCTTTGGACGTTAAAATCTGCAATTTATCACTGCTGACTATTGTGCTGATTTGGTGGTGTTGTGCCGCCAACAGCGTCACATAAATTGCTTCGTCATCTAAACCAGAACCCGTATCAAAATTGTAATAATCGCCTACTTTGGACATCCATAAATAATTTGGCAACGATTTTGTCGCACCAAAAATTAATCTGTTTTGATGAAACGAAACACAACATGGCCACCCGCGTCTGTCTCCGAAGACCGCTTCCGTCCAATCATAAATTGCATACCCTGGCAACGTATATCCACCATTAGTATATGCCACCGCGACACGTTCATCTTGGACAGAAAACACAACCCATTGTTTGCCATTCACATACAAACGTTCACCAACTGAATTTTGCGCCCAAAAATTCACATTCGTTGTGAAAGTCGCATAATTATTACCTAAATCTGACGCAGTTATTGATATTGATATACCGTCTGTGTCATCAAATTTAATGAAAGGTATATTCACACTGGCGTCTGAATTTACTTTGAATGAAAAAGCAGAAATATTAAATCCTGTTGCTGTCTTGGTTAAAATCCGTGGCGCATAATCAGGATGCACGAAAAACATTTTATTAAAACGTTGTGCATATTGTAATTTTGACAAATCAGAACCGCGCCATGGCGCACTGATTGTTGCTATTTTTGCATCGTTACTATATACATCAACAATTTGGTGAGATATTACCAATAAATATTTTTCTGATTCAGATATAGACAAAGGAACAATTATGGCACCACTGGTTGTATTTGCTATTTTTTTCAAACCCGCGCGACGTTTTAATGCGCCAGATTCTAAGACATCAACATTTTCCAATTTTGATAATCCGTTTGAATTATTTTGCGCGAAAAATTCAGACGACATTTCCCCGCCACCAAACGCATTTTGTGTTTTAAGAAAATTTCCCATAAAATACCCCCAAATGTTAAAATCTTGAATTTATCAACGAAAAATTATCAATATTTGATTGATTAGATGTCGTGCTGTCTATGAATTTTGCTGATTGATATTCTGATTCGTATAATGCAGTCATCATTCTGAATACATTTGCATCACCAATCAAAGGAATACAAAATTCCACTGCCAATTTGGTTGCAACCAATGTTGCAAAATATCCCGGAAAATCGGCTGGTTCAACACGAACAATCGCGACGATATCCAATGTATCTGATTGGGTGATGATTTTGTTGCCCATGATTTTACCTTCTGTTTTGATAATACGTAAAACGTCACAAGGTATAACAAAATCGCCATCAGAATTTCTGGTCAAAGTTATATTTTGTGTTGCGAATCGCCACGGGAAACCCGACAGCAACGTATCAACAATCGGATTAAACAAGGTTGTTGCCAATTGGGCTGACGCTGTATCTTCGTTCAAAGATTGAATTGGTTTTTCGCCCAATTTCAACAAAGCCATCGAACATAAATCTATTTTTGTAAACATTTTTACACCTATTTTTAAAGACACAACGGGCCGTAAAAACGACCCGTCGTGTGGTTTTCATGAAACATTTTGATTAAGACAATGCCCCAACAGTAATCGCATCAGCAGAAACGCTTAATACTTTCATTGTTGTTCCGTTTGATCCGTTAATCATAATGATATCGCCTGTGTTCATCAAAGATTTCACGCTGGCAAAATATCCCGAAGCGGTTATTGTTGCAAGTGTTGCATCTTCTTTGTAATGCCACAAAGTGAAACCATTTGCGTATGCAATTACAGACAAATTTTTATTTTGAAATGCCATCTGATTTTCCTTTTGGTTTATAAAGTTGTAAAATTTTAAGCCGCGTCATCATCGCATTTAATGCGAACGATTCCTTCGGCATCAATCAAGACTGCACCTTGGGACATGCTGTTGCTGATAAAGTGCGATGCACGTTCACCATGCCATGTGATGTCTGTTTTAACTTCTTGACCACATGCGTGACCAATGCTGGATGCGTGATAGATAAAGCAATCACGATCATCGCTGTTGGCCAAAGGCAAACCGTTGCACAAAATCCAGTTGATACCCAACCATTTTCTGGATTCACATCCATCGACTAATGGTGTTGCGTTGCCGACATAATCTGCCGAAACGAATTCAGATATTTTCAGCAATTCATTCCATTGATGCACGCCAACAACCGCGAATCTGCGACCGTCATCTGGAACATCGTTTTCATTCAATTTTTCAACCGCAGACATAATCAAAGCTTTGGTCAAACCTGTTGAATAATCACCAACATATTGCGTTGCATTGTTCATAGCCGCAATAATCAATTCATCTGTTTTGCGACCCAAAGCATATGCACCCGCAGATGCAACAACGCGACGTTCGTCAACGTTTGTTTTCAATTCATCCAATGCATCAACCCAATCGCCCGCATAGTAATCTTGTAATGTGCATTCCACCGGAGTGTGATTCAAATTCATAACCGGAACAATACCATGACGCGATTTAGTGCTGGCGATACCTTTGCCGACTTTTTGGAATGTAGTAGAATATCCCACAACCCCAGATTTACTGCGAATCGTAGAACGTAATTTTGTGCCCATTTGTTGATATGCCAAATGAACATCTGCTTCAAATTGTTTTATAAACACTTGATCTACAGAAAGAGACATAAAAAATCCTTTTTGTTTGTTTGTTAAAAAAAACCGCCGATGGCGGCAACTGATTTTGAATAATGGTTATGCGAAAAATCGCGCCATAAAAACAAAATTTAAAACAGGGTCCAAAAACGGATTGTCCAATAAAAAATTCAGTTAGACCGAAAATAATCTAACTGAAAAATTTATCAAAAAACCCCTGAAACATACGTCTCAGGGGTTAAACAAATCATATCATAACGATATTATTATTTCTTTTTTGCAACTTTTTTTGCAGCCGCTTTCTTAGCAACTGGTTTTTTCGCTGCTGGTTTTTTAGCAGGCGCTTTCTTAGCAACTACTTTTTTTGCAACAGGTTTTTTAACCGCTACTTTTTTTGCAACTGGTTTTTTCGCTGCTGGTTTTTTAGCAACTACTTTTTTTGCAACTGGTTTTTTAACCGCTACTTTTTTTGCAACTGGTTTTTTCGCTGCTGGTTTTTTAACTGCTACTTTTTTTGCAGGTGCTTTCTTAGCCGCTGGTTTCGCAGCTGCTTTTGTGCAACCACATTTTTTCTTAGAACCAAAGAACATAATTCTCTCCTTTTAAGTTTTTGGATA
>CAMZDE010000019.1 GCA_947305255.1 uncultured Alphaproteobacteria bacterium | reverse complement strand
TATCTTCATTTAATTTTTCAATACGTTCAATAATACTGATTAACTGAGCATTATCAATTGCACCATGGTTTGCGTTTTTCATATGCCTTCCTCTTGTTTTTTATATTTAATAATGATATATTAACAAATAGAAAAATCAAATAAAAATCAGAGAGAGAATAAAACAAATGACCAGATTCACAAAAATAACCGCATCTATTGGCCCAAACAGTGAAACCAGAGATATGATTTCGCGTATGATTTCGGCGGGCGTTAACGTATTCAGATTGAATTTCAGCCACGATACAGGTGATGTTCAAGGCGCAAAGATAGATATGATACGTGACATTGCACAACGGGCTGGTGTTCCGATTGCGATAATGGTTGATATCCAAGGCCCTAAACACAGAATTGGTGATTTTGCGACTGAAAATCATTATCCGTTGCGGGTGGGGCAAAAATTTATTTTAGATTCTGATCCAACCCTTGGGAATGAACATCGTGTTAATTTGCCCGATACGGACGTTATTCATTCTTTGTCTGTTGGCGATAGGGTTCTATTAAACGACGGCAAGATAGAATTAAAGGTTGACGCAGTTTTTGATGATAAAATCGAAACGACTGTTGTTCGTGGGGACGAAATCTGGTCACGCCGCGGCTTTAATTTGCCAGATACAGATATAGACACGGATATTTTGACCCCAAAAGATAGGGCTGATTTGGAATACGCATTGACTAAAAATCCTGATTTTGTCGCGGTGTCTTTTGTGCAACGTGCCGAAGATATTTCGGCTGTGCGTGATTTTATAACTGCGCGGACGTCGCATCCGGTAAAGATAGTTGCAAAAATAGAACGCCCAAATGCGGTGTCGCGAATTTCTGATATTGCAAACGCTGCCGATGCGATTATGGTTGCACGTGGTGATTTAGCCGTAGAAATGCCTTTTGAACAAGTGCCTGCGATTTCACGTCGTATAATTCGTGAATGTCGTAGGTTAAATCGCCCTGTGATTATGGCCACGCAAATGTTATCGTCAATGGTGCATAGCGAATTTCCAACGCGCGCTGAAATTTCAGATGTTGCGACGGCGGCATATTTGCGTGCTGATTCGACAATGACGTCCGAAGAAACAACAATCGGCGACAACCCAGAAAACGTAATAAAAACGATGAACAAGATTTTGTCGTTTGCCGATGCGGATACAATTGCAAATCCATATGATTGGTCACGTGTGGACGATATTCCTGAAAACGATTGGTCGCGGTCTGTCGTTTCAATGGCACAATTGAACAAGGTTTCTGCAATAGTGGTTTTTGCGCGTGATACAGATTCAACCACTGCGATTTCGTGTCGTCGTCCTGATATTCCGATTGTTGCAGTTTGTGGTGACGATGTTGTTGCAAATCAATTATGTTTGTCGCGCGGCGTATTTCCAATCTGTGACGGGTATTTGTTCGGGCAACGTGATGCGTTTAATTCGGTCCGTCAATTTGGTATCGGCACCGGAAAATTAGTAATCGTTGATGAAGACAAAGTCAGTTTAAGAACGTTGGATTAAAAACAAAAGGGTCGGCATTTTCCGACCCTTTTGTTTTAACGTTCTATATCTTTGGATTTAATAATCTGTTTTATGTTTTTAACAGCGTAATACGCCAATCCTGCCGTTAAAAAGGCCGTTGTGAACACGCCCAAAATATCGTTTCCAGACGGACGCTTTAACGCATTCGACATATATATTATCATCGTATGGCCCATCGCAATCGCGCCGCCAGATTCCAGACCGGCAAGTAAATAATTGCCCAGATTTGATTGTTTTTTGTTATCTTTGTTCATATTTTTTCCTATGTCTTTGTATTACGATGATAGCGCATAAAATTAATTTGTCAATATATAGCAATTTTGCTGTTGACCCGATAATAATATTTTTACTATCATTTCAGATTATGAAGAGAATACTATCTTGCTTTGCATTATTGGTGGGTGTTTTTTATGGCGCAAATGCCGCCGATTATCGCGCTGTGTTGGTTGCTGATATTGATTCAGGACGCGTCCTTTACCAAGAACACGCGAACGAATTAAACTATCCGGCATCGTTAACCAAAATAATGACGTTGTATTTGACGTTTGATGCGTTGGAACACAAACGTTTGCATTTGGATGATTATTTAATTGTGTCGAAATATGCCGCAGATGCCCAGCCTGTGAAGTTAGGATTGCCCGCGGGCAGCAAGATAAAAGTCGAAGATGCGATTAAAGCGGTCGCAGTGCATTCTGCAAATGATGTGGCGCGCGTGTTGGCAGAAAATTTAAAGGGCGGCCAAGAAGGCAATTTTGCCAGTTTGATGACACGCGTTGCAAATGAAATAGGTTTGCAACACACTAATTTTGAAAATTCATCAGGATTGCCCAATGACGACCATATGTCAACGGCGCGCGATATTGCATTGTTGTCTATGGCGGTGTATAAACATTTTCCACAATATTGGAAATATTTTGGGATTAAATCGTGGACATATGATGGAAAAACATATACGAACACTAATCGTTTGTTGGGGGTATATCCAGGGTGTGACGGTATGAAAACCGGATTTACAAACAAATCTAAATATTCTTTGGTTGCGACGGCGCAACGTAATAATCATCATTTAATCGCGGTCGTGTTGGGTGCTGAAAACAAAGATGTTCGTGCATCAGTGGCGACAAAAATGTTAAATTTGGGATTTAATAAAATTGATGGAACCCAAGATTATAATGTGATGCCGCCGGTTACAGCAAATTCTGTTGCGCCAACGCAAAATAATCCAATTATGAAATATGCCCAAGATTATAGCGAAACCAAAAAAACAGTATATAAATCAGGAACCGCTGGTGTTCAATTTGGTGCTTTTTCTTCTATGGAATCTGCTCAGCGTCAGGCATCGCGTGTCAAAGATGCTATTGGTGTCAATGCAAAGATAGAAAAAAATGATTCGGGATTATATCGTGTTCGGGTGAACGGAATATCTGAATCAGATGCGGCACGCATGAAAGACAAAGCGGTTGCAAAAGGCATAGATTGTTATATATTTCATTAAAGAAAAAATATGAATATAAAGATAGAAAAAATTATCAAACAGTTTGCAAAATTGCCGCGTGTTGGGACGCGGGCTGCAACGCGCATAGTTTTGAATTTATTACAAGATAAAAATGGGCGCGCAGAAATGTTGGCAAATGCATTATTAGATGCGGCAAAAAATATTCACCCATGTCCGATTTGCGGTGTTTTAACCGATAGTGATATTTGCGAATATTGTGGCGATGCATCGCGTCAAAATGGTCAATTGTGTATTGTGCGCGATTTGTCTGATGTTTTGGTGTTGGAAAAATCAGGCGTTTTTCATGGACGTTATCATGTGTTGGGTGGAAATTTATCTGGGGTTGCGGGGGTGACACCTGATGATTTGAATATTGCAAATATCCCGATGCGCATAAAAAATGAAAATATAAAAGAAATAATTTTCGCGTTACCCAACACAATCGAAGGAAAAACCACACAACAATATATAATATCAATGGTTAATGACAAAGATGTATCTTTCTCTGAATTGGCGTCTGGGGTTCCTTTGGGTGGCGATTTAGATTACATTGACGACGGAACATTAACAATCGCATTTGGGGGACGCAAAAAATTATGATTGATAAAATAAATTCTTTGCCACCTGTATCAGAAATGATGCGCGATTGCGGGTTGGAACCTAAAAAACAGTTTGGCCAAAATTTTTTGTTTGATTTGAATTTAACTGGTCGTATTGCGCGTTCTGTGCCAGATATAGAATGTACAACAGTGGTCGAAATTGGACCTGGGCCTGCGGGGTTAACACGTGCATTGTTGATTGCAGGAGCAAAAAAACTGATTGCGATTGAAAAAGATAAAACAACCGAACCTATTTTATCGCAGGTTGTCGATGCGTCAGATGGCCGATTAAATGTGATTTTTGGCGACGCGTTAAAGGTTGATTTATCAGAATACAATAAATCAGGTTATGCGATTTGTTCGAATTTGCCGTATAATGTGGGAACTGAATTATTAATAAATTGGTTACACGATATTGTGAACGGGGCAAACATAAAATCGTTGACATTAATGTTTCAACGCGAAGTTGCAGAACGTATTATCGCGCGTTCTGGGGATTCACAATATGGGCGTTTGGCGGTGTTGGCTAATTTGATTTGCGATACAAAAATTTTGTTTGATGTCCCAAATACTGCGTTTGTTCCGCGTCCAAAGGTGCAATCGGCGGTTGTGCAATTAATACCAAACAAAAACAAAATAAAAAAAATTGGCGATATTGCAAAATTGGAAAAATTAACTGCGCGATTATTTGGTATGCGCCGTAAAATGATACGCGCAATTATAAAAACAGATTGGGAACAATTCGGTTTAATGGGAACAGAGCGTGCTGAAAACCTGTCCCCAGAAACATTATTAAAAATATCGGGTAATATAGATTCAAATTTGTTATAATATAAATGAACACATATCAGGGAGAGAGAAAAAATGTCAATGTCAACACTAATGTTTTTTGTGATTGCATTTGTCACAGTATTTTTTATGCGTGTTTTTAAACTGGGAACATTGTTGGCTTTCTTGTTGACTGGGATTTTAGCAGGCCAGCATGTTTTGGGTTTGTTTGAATTATCGGGTGCATGGACGTTTTTGGGTGATTTGGGCATAATGTTTTTGTGGTTTAATATTGGGTTGCAAATTAATATGCAACGCCTTTGGCAATTACGCAGGTCTATATTTGGTCTGGGGGCATCTCAGGTTTTAATGGTTGCGATAATGTTGTTCCCGATTTTGGTTGGGTTAACATCGTGGTCTTTGATTGGGACAGTGATGGTTGCGCTGATTTTAGCGATGTCCAGTACGTCTGAAGATTTGCAGATTTTGATTGATAAAAATTTATTGCAAACAGATATGGGACGCCAGACGTTTTCTATTTTGTTATTCCAAGATTTATTGTCGATTCCGTTATTGGCTATGTTGCCGGTGTTGGCGGGTAAATCTATAAATCTGGGGGCATCTGCGATTGATATTATGGTTATGTCAATTGGTTTAATATTGGGCGTGATAATCGTGGCTAAATTCATCATAAACCCATTGATGCACGTCGTTGCCAAAGTCCAATCCCAAGAGGCATTCGTATTGGCAATCATGGTAAATATTGCTGTGTGGGCAGTTGTGTTAAAACTTATGGGATTGCCGCCGGCGTTGGGTGCTTTCTTGGCCGGTATGTTAATGTCAGAAACGGTTTACAGACATCAAATAAATGCGCTGGTTGAACCGTATGCGACATTGTTCTTGGCTTTCTTTTTCATAGTTTTAGGTATGGGTATAAACTTACCGTTCTTGCAAGAACATTGGGATATGATATTGGTGGGTTGTGTTGGTTTGGTGTTGATAAAATTTTTCGCGCTTTATATCGTCGCACGCGTTCGGCATTTATCGGGCCGCGAAGCAACATCTATGTCATTAATATTGGCCCAAGGTGGCGAATTCGGTCTATTGATTTTACAGACTATGAAGACAAATAATATTTCTGCGATTCCGGCCTCTCACCAAGAAATTTTGATTGCCATTATTGCGGTGTCTATAATGTTAACGCCAATATTGGTTTTCATTTACGAACAGATGTTAAAATCCGGTATTATATTCAATGGCAAATCAAACAAGAAATTATCCCAAGCGGTCAAACCAGATATTCCGACTGTTGTGATTTGTGGATTCGGTCGTATGGGACAAATTATCGCACAAATGCTGGAAACAGAACACATATCTTATGTTGCGATTGACGGCAATGTAGATAATGTTATTATGGCACGTGAAAACGGATATAATGTCATTTATGGCGATTGCAAAAAGAAAGCAATTTTATTAGATGCTGGATTTAAGTTGCGTAAAACACGTGCTGTGGTTATTGCGGTAAATGATGCAGTTTGCACTGAAAATATCGTTGAAACTTTGCGTTCTATGTCGCGCAAAGTAAAAATATTTGCCCGTGCGCACAATCTGGAAACATCGCGGATTTTGATGTCGATGGGCGTGACAAGTGCAACACCTGAAATTATAGAATCTTCATTTATTTTAGGTGGCGATTTAATGGAATCTTTGGGATTATCTAAAACCAGAATAAACGCGTTAACTGAAGATTTGCGCGCAAATGGTTATGCAAATGTTCGCAAACCATTGGAATTAAAATAGTCCAGAATATATTTGATTTTATGTTATATAACTGCTATGTTCAATCATAGGTTTAAGGATTTGTTATGACAAAATTTTTGAAATACATAGCGGTTATAATAGTTGCTTTTTTGGCAGATTTTTTCAGCAAATCGGCATTGTTGTCTTTTTTAGCATTAAAATATGGCAATATGATTTATGACCCAAATGTAATTTGTGCAAAATGTCATGTCGAAGGTGTTTTTGTCCCTTGGAAATATATAATCGGCGGCGATTTTGGAATATCAAATTTATTTAATATACAATTTGTTTGGAATAGGGGAATATCTTTTTCTGCTTTCAATAATGTTATGCCGGTTATATTAAGTTGCTTTACGTCAATTATAATCGTGTATCTTTGTTATTATTTATTCAAACGTGCGAACGATTATGAACGTTTGCCGATTGCTATGATTATCGGTGGCGCGTTGGGTAATTTGGTGGACAGAATTCGTTTCGGCGCGGTTGTCGATTTTATTCAATGGCATATCGGGGGATTATGGACTTTTCCGGCCATATTTAACATTGGGGATATATTTATAACATTCGGTGTGATTTTGTATCTCGTAAATCTATTTTTGGCACGTCGCCGCTGTATTATTAACACAAGGAAGAAATAAAAATGGTAACATATCTAGATAATAATTCAGGTTTTAATAATTGGAATTCAATGCGTCAAAATCAAAAGAAAACAAAATCATCGATTGGTTTTTGGGGTTGGTTAATTTTGTTTTTGATGGCGTGGTGGATTATAGGGACTTTTTTCCAATCAAAAAAAGCACAAACAACAACGCAACAACCTGTTGTCATAGAAGCGTCTGTATTAGAAAAACAATCAATTGATTCTGATAAAATTTCTATTGATGTTCGCGGTTTGCGTATTTCAAACATTGAATTAAAAGAACACAAACAAACATCGGTGCCTGATAATTCGGTTGCGTTATTGAATGGTGAAAATAATTTCATAGAAATCGGTTTTTTATCACCTGATACAACGGTTCCAAATATCAATACAAAATGGAAGTTGGATTCTGGCAATATGATTTGGAAAAATGAAGCGCGTGTTTCGTTTAATCGTAAAATTTCAATCCAAGATTATGTAATAAAAATATCAGATAACATTAAAAATAATTCCAATCGAGAAATCGGTTTGTCGCCATATGCACGTATAATATCGGGTGCGGGCGAAGCGCAGTCTGCATCGGTGGAAACAGGCGGTGTTGTCTATGCAAATTCAAATATAGATTATGAAAATTGGGCGAAATTGAATAAAAAATCTTTTGCATATTCAACTGTGCGTGGATCATTCGGATTTGCAGAACAATATTGGGAAACCGTTTTGGCAATTGATGCAAACGACCAAACAATAAGCCTGAAAAAAAACGGCGATTTATATTTTGCAGACACCATCGTTGCGCCTATAAAAGTTATGTCGGGTGACGAAGTGACCATTGATACGTATGTATTTGCAGGTCCACGTATCGCGCGTGTTTTAGATAGCGCGTCTGAAAATATACCTGGGTTATCAAAAACCATGGATTATGGTTGGTTCTGGTTTTTTGCTCAACCAATGCTATGGACAATAAATTGGCTTTATGCGTTGGTCGGCAATTATGGAATTGCGATTATTTTGATGACGTTGATTTTGCGTTTATTGATGTGGCCTTTGACTCGTAAATCGTATGCTTCAACAATGGCGATGCAAAAAATGCAGCCTGAATTACAACGTGTCCAGAAATTATACGCAAATGACAAAGCGCGTCTTCAAATAGAAATGATGAAAGTGTACCAAACACACAAAACGTCGCCGATGTCGGGCTGTTTGCCAATGTTGATTCAAATACCGATATTTTTCGCGTTGTACAAAGCGTTATTGATATCTGTTCCAATGCGGTCTGCACATTTTCTTTGGATTTCTGATTTGGCAGCGATGGATCCATATTTTATATTGCCTATATTGATGGGTGCAACAATGTGGCTGCAACAGTTTTTACAATCGCCGAAAACATCAAATTCAAATAAAAACGATGTGATGGCATCGACTCAGCGCGCTATGAAATGGATGCCGATAATATTCACGATAATGTTTGCGTGGATGCCGTCAGGATTGGTGCTTTATTGGACTGTGTCTAATATATTTGGAATTTTCCAAATGTATATAATCAAAAAAACAATGAAATAAAGCCCATCGGGCTTTTTTCATTTGCATATGTGTTTCAATAATGCATCTGGGGTTTGTATAGTAATATTTTTAATGCCCGATGCACGTTTAGTAAATTGGACACATGTCATAGCGTGTGATTGCAATAAATTCTTTTTAGAGATTGTGGTATCGTATTTAATAAAAATCCAACCGAAATGTTTTAATATATTTATGTCACGATGTCGAATATAGATTGGAACAATTTTTCCGTATCTGACAAATTGATATAAAATACATTTGTTGCGCATAATCAATACAGGCGCACAGTGGCGATAATTTTTGCACAAAATGCGCGCATATAATTTATGAGATTGTGTTGAAAAACCGATATATATCATATTTAATCCATTTACAGTAATTCTGATTTATTCCCTTCTATCGTCCATAAACCAGAATTATAATTTTATTCTTCTATCCAACCGTTTTTACGTGCTGCACATTCCAATACTTTCATTGCAGAATTCCACAATCCTGCGGCACGATTTTCAGAATAGATATATTGATGTGGTGCGCGTTTTTTGTCACCGAAAGTTTTCATAACTTGCAATTGTTCATCTGATAATTTTCCACACAGATACAATTTAGTAATAAGTGTTTCAACATCTAAAACTTCGCATGGGCGTCGAATGGTTGTGTGATTTCGCACAAATCCGTTTTGAATAGATTTAGAATAAAGAAACCAGAACCATAACCGTTCTGCGCTTTGGAATTTATCTGTTATATTTATATTTGCATTAACTGCATTGTTTGACATATTTTCTCCTTTTTGTTTTTGATGATTTATATATTTCGATTTTCAATTTACAAATAAAATAGATGATTGTAAAATCATTCAACTTGTAATAGAAAAACGAATCAGAAAACCGATTCGAACTAAATTTTATTAGGAATCTTTTCGAATCGGTTTGATAGAGTTTTTTTCAATAAAAAAATCCGCTTTCGCGGATATTTTTTATTGCACAGTTATCGGCGGGAAACAATCGCCCCCACTATCTGGACAACAGTTCCAACCTGCGTCCCCCATATCGGTATATGTTTCTCCGGCACAACAACCGTTTTCATCAGGTGCCTCGCCGTCACAAGTTAATGTGTCGGATGCGTCTGATTCTTTGGCAAAAGGATCTTTGATAACTTCTTCACCCTTTTTGCCAGTATATGTCAATCCCAAAATATCTTGGTTATATGCTTTCTTTTGCGCGTCTGTTTGAATCAAATCACCGCTGGAATTCACAGAACCGTATTTCTTTTCGGCCGCATTTGTAATACTTTCGTTATATGCCTTTTGTTTCGCGTTATTTATTGCCTCATAATTCATTGATTCGCAATATGCATATACGGTTCTATAATCATAACCAGATCGCAACCAATCAGAATTATTTTCAATCTGCCATTTTTTCTTAGAATCATCATATTTACAATATGCTTGCAAATCGAATGATCTGACCTGACCAACCCACGAAGGATCTTCTGGGTTGATGCTGACATCTTTTAACTTAGACCATTCACGACGTTTTTTGTCGCTGTATTCTGCAACATAACATTTCTTTGTATTATCATCACCGCATGTAACCGCCAAATCAACAGGTGAATAAACGTTTATACGTGTCCCCGCCGCAATAGAAAACGGCGGAACAGTATTTGACATAACATCAACCAATAATTTTTGTGCAACCTTGTTCCATGTGCTGATAATTTCTTGCTTTGCCATTTCAGATGAACGCACAGTCCCCGATTGAACAATAGTGTTATCATCTAAATTGATTTGATTTATTACTGTGTCAGCAATTGGTGCAATCATATTAACCGCCGCTGGAACCAATGATGTCAATATAGGCATAACCATTTGTTCAATATAATCAGTGCTGCCGTGGCCTGGGACACCAACGCGACCCTGGGCATCTGCAGAATAGGGATCTTGAGTATCTTTGAAATTAAATTCAACACCGTCTGGACGAATAAATTGATACCATTTAATATTCATGCGACCAATGCTTTGATATGGCCCTGGCAGTTCCCCAGACAAATATCCCATTAATAATGTTCCAGTTGGAATAATTATAGTACGTCCATCATCAGAAAACACGTTTCTGTCCACTGTCGCACGCACAGGAATACTATAATTCTTTTTTGCATCGCAATCACCCGTTGTTCCGGTGCATCCATAAACACTGGGGTCTGCGCGAACTTCGGATACTATGGTCGCCGGAATAGGTTTGAATTGACGCAATATAAATGTTCTATCGTATGGACGAGACGAAACAACGAATTCTTCATCATCCGCAGAACCTCTGTATTTTTTTGCATCTGCCTCGCTGCGTTTCCAATTTGCGCTTTGGCTGCCAAATTTCATAGTTGTTTCCATTCCATTTGATATATCAGATGACCATTTTGCATCCATTCCAAACGTGCCATCATTTTGTTGCAACGACATAGACATTGGTTCAGATAATTTTGGCATTGATAACCCAAGCCCACGAATGTTTCTGTATCCAATATGGTTTGCATCTGTTCCTATTTTGGAACCGTCTTTTAATGATGTAATCATACCCGTTGCAAAATCATATTTGCCCGTCGGATTTGAACAATCTTTGTCAGAGAACGTGTGGAAATAATTCGCACCATGTTCTGGCTTTATCCAACCGATTTGATTGCCGTATTGATCATAGCCTGGGATTGCAAAATCAGAACATTTTTCAGGTGGCAAAGAAAATTCTGGTTCTGGTTCGATATCTTTGAAAATATTAGGCGTCGAAATAGCGCGAATTTCTTCATTGATTTTTTCACGCATAAAATCTGTATCGTCTGATTCTGGTTGAACAACGATTGGTTCGTCATCAATTTCAATGACATCATCATAATCATCTTCGATTTCATAATCATCATCGTCATCAAAACCAACATACGTCACAGGTGCTGGTTCAACGACCGGTTCTGGTTCTATCACAGGTTCAATGATAACCGGTTCAACCTTTACCACGGGCTGCGGTTTTTCTTTCGCGCTATACACAATTGGCACAGTATAAGTTTTTACAATGTCTTTCTGGGACATGACGTGCCATGTTATCTTTAATGTCGTTTCAGATTCAGGCTGTGCCGCAGTTGGTTTATAAACAACATTAACCAAACAGGAACTTGTTAAATTATCACAATTATTCATTGTTGTTATGTCATCACCATCAACAACCACACCGTCCAAAACCACAGGTATATTCACAGAGACATTTAAACTTTGGCTTTTTGATTCGCCGACCATAGTGTCAACAAAATCGATGCGTTCTGGTTCCACAGTGAAAGAGACCACATCTTCTGCATTCTCTATTTTTGCACTATCATCAGATTTTCCGCCAATTAATAATACAATCAAGATAATGACGATAACGAACGCCGCGCCCAAAAGCAACCATTGAACGTGCTTTGGTGTTGTTGAACGAAATTCGACAAATTGTTGTTTTAAACTTTTCATTTTTTACTGTATTCTGACCACGTGACAACTTGTTCCACTGAATTTTAATAATTGATCGCATAATTTCTGGGCGGTATCGATATCAGCCAACGGCCCAATGCGCAAACGATACAAACGTGCCGTCACGGATTCAGAACCCAAATCACCGACACCCTGTTCATCAACCGCAAAGAATACGCTGTTTTTGTACGGTGTTAATACACCAACGCCGTCATCGCCGCTGAATTTCGCCAATAAATCAGTCCAATAATCATTCAACGCCTTAACCGACGTATCAGATTTTAATTCAATCGCGACCCCCGTTTGATTGCTGGAAATTAATGGGATATTTGTCCCCGGCAAATAAGATCCCGCAGTTGCGCGTTCTGTTGGTATCATCGCCATGCCAGATGATGCACCATAACCCACGCCAGACATCGCATATGCCATTTGAGGTTGTGATTGGTCGTACACATATGTCGGTGTCGTAGTATAATTATTAATGTTCGCATTCATCGCATACATTTCATCGTTATATGCAATCGTGTTCAAAGACTGGTTTGCCGCCAACGATTGTGCAACATTCGCCTCTGCCAACGCCATAACCGACGCAGTATCTGCAATCAAGAAAGGTTTAGCGCGCTTTTTAATGCAAACAATGCGTTGACCACTACGCAATACCATATCGCCAACCGCTTCAACAATTAACAAACGACCGTCTTCGCCATCAGTGCGGAAACTGACAGGGCTTTCGCCACCTTCAACCAACAATGATACGACCGGACGTTGTGTCATAGAAATAACTTTGTCACCAAAATCAATGTATGTGAATATTCTGTCGCGCCATACACGTTCTGGGGCGATAACATAATCATCAGGATTTGGTACGAATATATCCAAATCAAAACGGAATTCAGACGGATCAATCTTCATAGTTTTTATCCAACCATAATCTTCGCCGTCAACACCAATGACCGATTTTTTACTGGTCGCAGATTTTGACGCCAATGTCCCCATAGATGCCGGTGCCGCCGCATTCGGTGCCGTCATAACCGCACCACCATTGCCCAACGAAACGTCCACTTGGGACTAAGAAATTTCATTTGAATTAATCGGATATGCACGCAAATAGAATATATATTTGTTTCCCGATTGTCCTGTCACGATTAAATTAGTATCACTGCCGTGATTATCATCAGTCGGCTGAATATATAGAGTTTGTGCGCCTTGGGATGTTTCGACGTTAAACAAATTAGCATTTCCAATCAAATAGTCATCGATTTTTTCACCGCTGGGCAACGTCACCAAAGTCGCCATCCCTGAACGGGTTTTTATAGGCAACACAGTTCCCGTTGACCATGTCAAATTCGCATACCCCGGTTGGGTTGAACCGGCCGCCATATTTGCGCGAGGATTGTCCCATGCCGCCTGATAATCAGCAACCGCAGGCATTGCGCAACAAATCGCGAACAGAGAAACCGCTAATTTATATGTTTTTACAAACTTCATCTTTTCCTTCCCTTGTTAAAAAAACTTTACCAAGATTTCGTATCTGAATCCAAAGGATCACCCATGTCGTCTTTGATAACGTATTCAACCACCTGAACCCCCAACGGATTTTGACGCAGTTTTTCCAGATTTTCCAACGTTCCCGACATCTTAGCCTGTAATTCAGAATCAATTCTTAATTGTATCTTATAATTTTTTGATGTGGTCTGTCCACCAATATTTTCATCTTTGCAGACCCAAACAAAATTAGCCTGATACCAACCGTTATGCATCTCTTTAATTGCGCGTTCGTTATTTGTCCCTTCGAAATTTACAGAACACGATATGGACGGTGGTGTAGTGCTGAAAACATAATCACGATATAATGATGTTTTTGTGAAATCTTTGAACACCTTCTCAGACGACCATAATTTCACAACGTTCGACCAATTATTGCGTGTGATATATGATTGCGCCCCAGAATACAAAGTATTTCGTGCAATAATATATTCGCGAACAAAACCTTGCAAATAAAAATTCAACATGCGTTCATTGTCCATCGGCACAATGACAACGTCAGACGAACGCGTGGGTGTCAAAAGAAAGAAAATTTCAGGGCGTTCCAACGGAATCATTTTTAATAACACGAACCCCAACGTTGCCAACACAGCAACAGCCCCAGCCAACACAAAAGTTAGCATTTTTGAGACCAAAACCGGCGGTTCCATAATTTTTGACACTATATACCCCTACATTATTTATAAAGATTGTAGACAAATTTATTTATATAGCGCAAGTAAAAAATTAAGATTTTTTATTATTTGCTTTCGTGACGCGAAGCAATGAAAAACAAACCCCGCCGCAAGGGTGGGGCAAAGCGGTGGGGGTAACGTCTGTTTTATTATTACGAACCAAAAGCGTATTGTCATTGCGAGAATCTGCAATCAGCAACCAAGCATGCTGTTGTTGATTGCGGATTCGTGGCAATCCAGTCAAATTAGTTTCCGGTGTGGTACACGCCACACCGGCCTTTTTTATTCAACAGGATTCCCACAGTCGCCGTTTCCACACGCCTGTGTCTTTGTGAAAACGGCTCCTTCGGAATGACACCTCTCTTTTTATTTGTTTATTGCTATTGTGCGGTCACAAATGCAACTTCTGTTTTTGCGGTGTCATCGTCCCACGTTGTGTATATTTCAACACGTTGATTTGATATTGTAGTATTAATGTCTGCAATTGCATCATCGACAGCGCCTGCACTAATCAATTGTTCGTTGTCTTGTACATCATCAAGGGACATTGCAACATAGGGAGCAATTGGTAGCCTATTTCCTGTATCTGGGTCATTATAGTACAAAGACCTTTGTTTCGTGTTTATCGCAGCAATTGCATCGTTATATGCACCCTTGACATACGCAGTTGATGCAATATGTTCGTCATCATTGTCATCTATGGTTGCAATTCGATATGGGCCAGTACTTGATGCCATGGTCACGGTCCCACCATTGTACGAAACAGGAGTGGGGTGATCAACCTCATTATAAACATAGTCTGCATGTGCCGTGATAGGCAATAAAGCGATAATTGCCAGTGTTAATAGTGTTTTTTTATTCATGGTTTTTCCCTCATAGTTGTTAAAAAAACAAAGACCACCAAAGAAATTGGTGGTCGGGGAGTTAGCAAATCAGTTAAGCTTGATTCCGCGGCCTTCATATATACACCGACGGCTCCCCAACCATATGTCAGGGATGATAACGGCACAAAACACCGTTCATATCAAGATTGCGATGCGTTTTGCACCGGCTTAACCAAGGCTTGCTACAGCCCCGAACCCAATCCCTCAGGTTCAAATGCATTCTAACACATTTTAAAATTCACTGCAATAGTAAAAATCCGAAAAAAAGATAACCTGATTTACACTTGCTATAAAATTTTTAAGATATTATAATATTTCTACTTGATTTTTGATATTGGTGTGCTATGCTTGCACCGATTATCGATACAACAAAAGGCAAAATGCTGGGGTGTTTTTATGGGGACAGATTAAATAAGTTAAGTTTCAAAGGGGCTTAGTTCAACGGTAGAATATCGGTCTCCAAAACCGCGGATGAGGGTTCGATTCCTTCAGCCCCTGCCAGAAAAACACGGGAACAACAACAGAATCGGAATTTTTAATGAAAAAAATAATAGATTTTATCAAAGCGGTGCGTTCAGAATGGTTCAAAATTGTTTGGCCTGACCGCAAAACTGTGGTGCATACAACGGGTATGATATTGTTGTTTTCTGCGCTGGCTGCGTTGTTCTTTTTTATTGTTGATGGTATTTTGAACGCCTTGGTGGGTTGGATTTTCTGAAATAAAGATACGAAAATACAAAGGAAAGTGTTATGGATGAAAAAATGCAGTGGTTTGTCGTGAATGTTCACACGGGATGCGAAGACAAAGTCGCGCGCGAAATTCGTGAACAGGTTGATAAACGTAAATTAAATGCCTATTTCGGTGAAATTTTGGTTCCAACACGCGAAGTTTCTGAGGTTAAGGCTGGGAAACGTGTGAAAACAGAAAAAAAGTTTTTCCCTGGCTATATCGTTGTTCAAATGGTTATGAATAATGAAACATTTTCTCTGGTTCGTTTGATGCCTCAGGTTGTTATGTTTTTGGGGCAAAAAACCAAGAATCAATCTAAACCAATTCCTATTACTGAAACCGAAGCACGTCGTTTGTTGAAACAGGTCGAAGAAGGCTCTGTGGTCGCCGAAGACACTGTTTATGAAGAAGGTCAAGAAGTTCATGTAATCGATGGGCCGTTTGCAAACTTTAACGGTATTGCGTCGAATGTTGATAATGTTAAACAGAAAATGACTGTGACGATTTTGGTATTTGGGCGTGAAACCAGTGTCGAATTGGAATTCGCTCAGGTAGAAAGAATTTAATCCGTTTTTGGATTGAATAACCGTGGTAGATGCGCCACATCGCACCACGACACAACAGAACAAAAAAATGGAGTGAAAAAATGGCAAAAAAAGAATTAAAAGGGATTGTTAAATTAGTAGTCCCTGCAAAACAGGCGAATCCTGCGCCACCAATTGGACCTGCGTTGGGTGCTGCCGGTGTTAACATCGCAGAATTCTGCAAACAATTTAACGACAAAACAGCCGATAAAGAACCAGGAATGCCAATTCCTTGCATTATTACTGTTTATACAGATCGCACTTTCGAATTTATTATGAAATTGCCACCTGTGTCGTATTACATTAAAAAAGCGTTG
>CAMZDE010000018.1 GCA_947305255.1 uncultured Alphaproteobacteria bacterium | reverse complement strand
AGAAATAAATTCACTATTTTGCACTGAAAAATATTTATAAAAATCCAATGTTTTTATTGCAAAATCAGAATGTTTCGTTTATAATCCATGGTGAAGAAAACGGTTGTTTTCTTTTGGGTACAACAACCCATGTCAGACGTGTCAGTGATGACATAAAACATCCCCTACAATGGTTGGGGGCCTGTGAATATATCGAATAAACAGGACAATTCGTCTGATTGTTGTTGAACCCCAACCGCCTTTTTTGCGGTTGTTTTTTATCGAAAATAAATTACATACGGGGGTTACGATAAAATGTTTCCGCACATGGATGAATACCAATTTGCAACTTTTTTTATTGCTATCAATCAAGAACGAATCAAGAAAGAATTAAAAATTAAGCAATTATGTATGGTTAATGCTATAAAGACAGTCCAGAAATTTGTTATAAGAAATAAAAAAAATATATTAGCTAAATTTAAAAGCGAATACGACAGTTTGTCTGATAAAGAATTTTTAATATCGGTTATAAACGTCTTGAAATCAGCAAAAAAACGCGGGGTTATATTGGAAATAAAAATGCTTTAATCGATTTTTATCTTTGGATATAATTTTTCTGTATTCTTGGACAATATTTTTTCCAATTCATCAATTTGCAAATTTTTGATTTGCGCCAAAATACGTGCAGTTTCAACAACCATGAACGGTTCGCACTTTTTTCCACGATACGGCACCGGCGCACAATAGGGCGCATCGGTTTCGATAACGATTCTATCGATTGGAATTTTTGCAAATGTTTCACGCACAGATTCTGCATTTTTGAATGTCAAAATACCACTGGCTGAAAAATAAAAACCACGATCCAACATGACGCGCGCTAAATCCCAATTGGACGTAAAACAATGCATAACGCCGTGGTTTTTATCTGTCAAAATGTTCGCAGTATCCGCTTCTGCATCACGTGTGTGAATTGCCACAGGTAAATTATGCGCACGTGCGATTTCTAATTGTTGTTCAAATAATTGAATTTGCGCGTCGCGATTTTGTGTGCCGTCGTGGTAATCCAAGCCAATTTCACCGACACCGATGACATGCGGATTGTTCAAAATTTCATCGGTTAAAACATCGTTTGGATTTGCATTAACATAGTCCGGATGAATGCCAACTGTGACAAAAATATTATCGTTTTCATTGGCTATTTTTAATGCCCCCGAAACATCGTCAGGATCTGCCGTTGCGCAAATCATTGTCCCGACGCCGGCATCATGTGCGCGACGAATGACATCTGCGACGTCATGGTCAAAATCATATGTCAAATGACAGTGTGTATCTATAAACATTTTTTTATTTCCGTAATGATTTTAAATATGGCGACGTCTGCCTTTAAATTTAATCTGTTTATATCTGCGATTCCGCGCGTCGCCATCGGATATAAATCAGCCAATTTTAAATATGCAATCGCATCTAGAACAATACCGTATAAAAACGGCGAAGCCGCAATCTTGGTCGCTACAACCATCATGTCGCTGGCACTGGAATGTGGATTTTGCAGGGTTTCCAACAATTCATCGTATATTTCGTCCCCGCCCGACGCTTTCAGGTTAGCGATTCTGCCAAAACTGCCGTTTGATAATTTCAGGATTTCAGAACTTATTTCCACGTCGCCCAAAAATTTGTTGCATAATTCACGCATTTGAGATACGGTCAGCGGACGCATTTTTTCAACGCGCGCACGCGACCGCACAGTTGGTAAAACGTTAGACAATTGATGTGTCACCAATAAAAACAGTGTTTTTTGTGGCGGTTCTTCTAATAATTTTAGGATTGCGTTTTCAGCAGCAATTGTCAATTCGTCCACCGCATCAATCAAGATAACGCGCCAATTCCCCGACATAGACGACATCTGCATCTTTTCAATCATGGCGCGCACAGTATGCACTGAAATCGCTTTGGCATCTGATTTAATATTTCCGCGTTCGTCCAGATTATGCGCCAAATCGACAATGAAAAAATCGCCAACGTTGCCATAAACCATACGTGCAATTTTATATGCCAAAGTGGCTTTGCCGATGCCACGCGGCCCACACAGCATCCATACAGGATGAATAGGGTGGGTTTCGCGCGCATTCCACGCGTCTGTAAAAGTTTTTAATGTTTGTTCGTGTCCAACCAGACAATCATTGTCCATTGGGTTTGGAAAATCGAATAAAACTTCTTTCTTGCGCGGTGCCATTATTTTCCCCGTATAATCACAGATATATTTTTGAATAATCTTTTGAATAGCATAATTTTTTTGACATTATCTTTGGCAACCAAAGGAACGCGTTTAACAATTTCACCGTTGTTTTCTATAACCACTTCGCCAATTTTTTGCCCGATTTTAACCGGTGCAGCGATTGGTTCGTCGAACCGCGCCAATACGCGAATATTTTTCATAGAATAATCTTTTGGCAAATTTATCGCCACGTTTTCGTCCACTGTTGCGTCCACAGTCTTTGATTTGCCGTACCATACTGGAACTTTGGCTAATACGTCGCCTGATTTATAGAAAACTTTGGTTTGGGTTGTTTTATATCCGTAATTTAATAATTTTTTTATTTCTTCGGCCAACGCGTCATGATTTGCTGCTTTGAATCCGTTTATAACCCCAATCAAACGGCGACCACCGATTTTAGCACTGGCCACAACGCCATATCCACCATCATCTGTATGTCCTGTTTTTAATCCGTCAGCCCCAGACATAGAAAACAAAATGCGGTTATAATTCATAGTGTGTGTTCGCGTCCAATCTTGGCACCATTGTGTTGTTGCGCCGTCAAATTCGAAACGTTTTGTCGCGAACATCGGATAAATATCAGGGTATTGTTTAATGATATATTTTGCCAGCATCGCAATTTCGCGTGATGTCATCATATTGTTCGCATGTGGCAGCCCACTGGCGTTTCCAAAACTAGATTTTACCATGCCGATTTCGGCCGCTTTGAGTTGCATCTTTTCAGTGAATTTTGCCTCTGATCCTGCTATTTTTTCCGCCACAGCGACAGAAGCGTCACCCGCAGATAACACAATTATCCCCAAAATGGCGTCTTTGACAGTGATTTTTTGTCCGGTGGTTAAACATATCTTGCTGGCCGGATACCATAGCGGATTTTTATAATCGGCGTTTTCTGACACAGTAATTGTGTCGTCCATCTTTATCTTTCCAGACTTTATTTCATCAAACAGCACCGTCAAAGTCATCAATTTCAACATTGATGACGGCGGCATCAATTCGTCTGCATTCTTGGCAAATATTTCATCCCCGCTATCGTAATCAATCAACAAAGCAGATTTTGCAGATGTCGAAAAACCCGCGGCATTTGCGCCGATGGTGAACAACACAGGGAATAAAATCAGAAACTTTTTCATCATTACCCGTGATAATAGCAACAATACCTAAAAATGCCAATGTTTTTTTATATGTTTTGTGGATTTTGGCTATTTTTGTGATACAATGTACCATTATGATATCCGTATCGACAAGAATTTTACAGCATGATAACACCGGTGTCAAACCGCCGGTGATTGTCGATAAAATACCTGGGGACGAAGCCTGTATAATTACTTTTGGCGGCGGCGGAATATTGAATTATGATTTCGCAAACAAATTAGCGGGTAATATTAATAACGAAATATTGCGTGATGTCGCTGATATTTCTAATTATGCGCTGATTTACGATGGGGTTCCAATTGGTGATACTGGGACTAAATTTTTGCGTGCAAACGAACGTTTATTATTTGAACGTATGAATAAAAATTTTTTGCCCAAAGATAATTCAATGATTTATATTTCTGATAAAAATATAAACACTGTCTTTCGTCAAAGAATTCGTCCGTTGTTGGCGATGCGTGGTGCAACGGCTATTGCAAATCTGAATTTTGTGGTTGACGGTAATGTTCAGCAATTGACAACTGCTATCAAAGAAAAAACCAAAGAATTATTTTCAGAGATGAATTTTTCAGCCGAAGAAACTCGGGGTATGATGCGATATGTTTCAGAACATGTTTTTTCATATTCAAAATATTTCGCACCAAAATATCTGGACGATTTGTTTAACAAAATTTTATTACCACGAATTGTTGATGAAAAAGGCGCCCGATTGCCGCTTAACATTGCGATGTCGCGTGTTCGCAAAATAAATATTTTTGCACATTGTTATGGCGCATATGTTGCGGTAATGTTGGAAGAACGTATGCAAAATAAAATGCGCGAATTAGGCTACAGCGAACCAGAAATGAACCAAATTCAATCACAATTATTGGTTGTTGCATTGAATCCGTCGGCACCATTGGGTGTATCTAAATCCCAATTTGTGTCTTTTATTTCAGGCTATGATGAAAAAGTTATGCGACCTGATAATTGGGCGTCTGAATTTGTTAATGAAAATCGCGAATCTGAATTACAAAGAATAAATGATTTGCCGCGTTCGCATGAATGGGTGTTAAAACCTGGATTTTTATCTAAACAAAATGGCAATGTATTTTTTGTAAAGCAACGCTTTGATTTGATTGACACCAAAGATGGCAAAGCCATAGGTTGGAACGAACACAACAATAATCATTACGTTTCCAGAAAATTTACAGACGATGGAAAAATATTGGCAAATTTTGCAAGAAACATTTTAATTTCTGGGGTGAAAAATTCTGTGGCCCAAGATGAACAGCCAACCCCATTGCCACCATTAGAACAATTGATTTTGGACGGTAAAAACGATGAAAAATTGATTGCTCAATTTAACAAGATGATTCAAAATGGCAAAGAATTTATGCACGATGCTTATAAATATGCGGTCGCGCGGATACGTAATCGTATGAATGGTCGCGGTCTGAATCGTGATACCAACAAAGAACGCGGCATAAATTAAAAAACAATTTTTTGTTTAAGTGTTTTTTCTTGAAAATGCGGTAAAATATTGTAATATTCCGGCTAAACGAAAGGGAATCACTATGCCTGAAATCATAGACTTATATAATAATGCCCGTCAAATTGTTGGTGCGGCAGACAAAAAACAACCAATTCCTGCGGGGTTGAATAAATTATCTACACATGTTTGGATTATAAATAGTCGTGGTCAGTTTTTGTTACAACAACGTGTCCCGTCGGCCAAAAAATTCCCGAATATGTGGGGACAAACCGGTGGAACCGCACAAACGGGGGAAGATAGTTGGCAATGTTGTGTCCGCGAAGCGCGCGAAGAATTAGGTATAACATTGGACATAGAAAAATCTGTGTGGGTTGGAACTTTCAAACGTCCGAACGATTTTGTTGATGTTTGGTTGGTCCAATCAGATGTTGATATTTCCGATTTGAAATTGCAACCTGATGAAGTCCAAGATGTCAAATGGGCGACCGATTCTGAAATCCAAGAAATGATTGACAACGGAACATTTGTCCCGTCTATTTTACCGGGGTTGAAAATGGTTTATTCATATTTTGATTTGATGAAAAATTATAAATAGATTAACAAAAAAACCGCCCAAACGGGCGGTTTTTTCTTGTGTTTTACTTTAATCCCAACGCCAATTTTGCGCGTTCTAATGTTTCAGATGCAACGACACGCGCCTTGGTTGCGCCATCGCTTAAAATTTTGTTTAATACTTCCGGTTTTTTGAAACGTTTGTAATCTGTCTGAATTTTATCTAATAAATCACAAACAACATCTGCGACTTCGCGTTTGAAATCACCATATCCGCGTCCCGCAAACCGTTTTTCTATGTCTGGAATTTTTTCGCCAGTAATAGCAGATAATATGCTTATCAAATTCGAAATCCCTGGTTTGTTTTCTTCATCAAAACGAACGACCGCTTCGCAATCTGTGACCGCAGACATTATTTTTTTACGAACCAACTTCAAATCGTCCATCAAAAAGATAGTCCCCAAATTTTGACCATCTGATTTATTCATCTTTTCCGCTGGATTTTGCAGATTCAAAATCTTGTTTCCAACCGGCGCGATATAGACATCTGGTTCGTTAAATGTGTTGCCATATCGTTTATTAAAACGTTGCGCCAAATCACGTGTCAATTCAACGTGTTGTTGTTGATCCAAACCAACCGGAACCATATCGGTGTTATATAATAAAATATCCGCAGCCATTAATGGCGGATACACAAACAAACCCGTATCAATACCGTTTTTGCCCATATTTTGCGATTTCAATTTGAACTGGGTCATTCTGGATAATTCGCCCATATGGGTCTGGAAAGTCATAATGAATCCCAAAACGCCATGTTCTAAAACTTCGCTTTGGCGGAATATAGTAGTTTGTTCTGGGTTAACACCACACGCCAAATACATTGCCATACAATCATTGACTGCTTCGCGTAATTCGTCTGGGTTGCGTGGCGAAGTAATAGCGTGTAAATCGGCCACAAAAATATAACTTTTGTATAGATTTTGACGTGTCACAAAATTTTTGATAGCACCCAGATAGTTTCCCAAAGTAATATTTCCACTTGGTCGCACACCGGTCAGCATAACTTTGTCTTGTTTTTCCATAATAAAAATCCTTTGTTTTCTTTGTTTTTTCTATTTTTTAATGTGATTTATAATGTAATGATAAATATGCAAAATACAGGCTGGTTTACAGCCACCAAGTGAAAGAATAAATATTCAATCTTGTTTCCATACCACCAATTATACCAGATTTTATTTCAAAAGTCAATATCTCTGGCACGACACGGGCTGTTTTACAGCACCGCGCTTTCCAGTATAGATACGGTTTTGTTTTCAGGGTCTATTTCGGTCAACGCGCCATACGGCAATATTATTTGCGGCACAGTGTGACCAAAGTCCATATTCGTAACGATGGGCATATCTTCGCGGCCGTATTCAGCACAGACTTTGACGAGATTTTCTTCAAATTTTGGATACTGGGCCAACCAATTTGCTTGCTCTGATTGTTCATTCGCCAAAAATTCACCACCTGGGCGTCCAAACAATATACCGCTCAGATTTTCTAAGATGCCCATCGCCGCAAGATTGTGCAAGAAATCACCAAATTGTTCTGGGATAGCTCTTAATTCGCTATCTTCAACAAATAAAATCGCGCCTTTCCAATCGGCCATTGTTGGCCATATTCTTGTTCCGTTTGTCATGGCTAATAATTCCATACAACCACCAATCAGGCGACCTTGAACTGGTTTTTCCCCTTGGATAAAATGCCATCCATCTGTTTTTGTTCTTTTTCTTAACACATCGTTTTTGTCGTCCCAATAGACCTTATCTACTATGTATTCATCAGATTGTGGCAATACCCCAATCGGCGAATTATCAAACAAAGTCTTTTTAGTGTTTTCAATCATAATTTCTGGAATACCGCAATTTTCGCCATATCCGAACATCAAACTGGCACTGTAAAAAGAGGATACGCCGGCATGAAAGAACATCAAATGATTTGCCGTTGTATCAGACATACCCAAGAATATTTTGGGATTATTTCTGATAATCTCAAAATGTTCATCTGTCATATGTCGCAGCAAACGCACAGTATCATCGCCGCCGATATTTGTCAGAATTGCCTTGATAGACGGATCTTTGATTGCCGTCATTAAATCGTCCAGACGCAATTGCGGATTTTCATATAATTCTTTTGTTTTCAAAGAATTTGGCATTTCAACAATTTTGACCCCGAACGTTTCTTCGAATTGTTTTTTAGCATATTTATAACGCCCAGGTATTTTACCGGCCATACTGGAAGACAAAGATACAGTGGCGACCAAATCACCTGTTTTCAATCTGTTTGGTTTGATAAGTTGTTTCATGCGAATCCCTTTTGATATTAAATTATTTATTTAACATTTGAATAACACTCTGCAAAATGTATCCATATTTTATAATCGCTTTTTCATCAGGCGCAGTCAAGAAATCTTGCTTTGTAATATCTTGAACAACAGAACCAGACTCTGTAATCTTTGTCGCGTTGATTAGTATTTTTTTATCCATCAACAAATCCAAACAATCGTGTGCATCTACACGAATTAACCCGCTAACTTCACTGGGTTGAAAATGAAAATTCGTAAAATTCAATGGTACTTTGTTTATATATACATGTGCAAAAGCTCGATCATACCATTGTTTTGCAGGTTTATCTTGGCGCCAATACACAATGTCCAAAGCAACGGCATTGGATACATCTGTATCGACGCCTATTTCTTCAAGAATTTCACGTTGAAATGCGTCACGTACAGTTTCGCCAGACAATACATGCCCTGACGCCGTAGTGTATAATTTGCCAGAATCAGCACGAATTTGAAAATATACATTACCATCGTCGTCATACAACCAACAATGCACTGTTTTGTGCCATAACCCTCTTTGGTGAACAATGTCTCGGGATTCTGTCCCGATTTTATTCATATATTCATCATAAAAATCTAAGTTTTCCATAACTTTCCCCTGTCACATAGATGATAATAGTATAAAACAAACGTTTTTAAAAGAATTTTTTGCTTTTCCAAAAAAATATGTGTATGTTGTCAATATAACAAAAGGATTATATTATTATGTTTCTTCAAAAAATAATCAAAAAATACAATGACAAAAAACAACAAAAAATAGCAGATAAACAGAAAGAAATCGAAGCGCAACAGGCCTATGAAAAAAGACAAAAAATGTTGGTCGCTGAAAAATACGCATTGTCATTTGCTTTGATACAAAAACTAGTTCAAATATACGAACAACGGGATAAAGAACATTATAAAATTAAAATAGGTGGCTTTAATGGCTGGAATCCTCGGACATACGTCCGTGTTGAAACCGCAGATGATAAACTTGTATATGAGGTCTTGCACCAAAAATACAAACCGTATTTTTATAGTTTAGATGTATCAAACGGTGACTGCCCAATATCGTTCAATACATATGACGAAGATTGGTCTTTCAAAGATATAAGATTCGATTATATCAAAGCCTTATATGACCTGACGGCCTATGGTACTCGGATTGATAACCCCGGACCCGCTATTGAGGCATTAAAGAAAAAACAACCCAAACCAGATTTGCAAAGTACTGACGCTTGGCCTTCATACCGTATGGCGGTATTTGCGCATTTGGACACTTTTCTGCAAAGGGAACAATAACACTTTTCGCATTTTGTCTGAGCATGATAGACAAATGGACTTTTGATAACGATAAATTGTTCGATTTAGTTGCGTCAGACCGCAAACATGGAACCTGTTGCCTTTATGACGGCGATGACAAAATGTCAAAAGTTGGCGATATAAATATAATTTATAATTCACAACATCAAGAAATAAAAATCAAAATCACAGGTGTTTGTGTGCGTCGATTTTGTGACATTGATGAGCAGTGGGCAAAAATAGAAGGTGAAGGTGATTTGTCTTTAGACTATTGGAAAAAAATTCATTTAGATTTTTTTCTGAAAGAAAACCCCGATTTCAAAGTAACTGATTTATTAGAGTTAAATAATTTTGTGATTATACATTGAAACACTGTCATAAAGGCAGTGTTTTTTTGTTCTTTTCAGACCTGTGACTATGGAAAAACTGGCATTGTATAGAAATGGGTGTTTTTGGGCCTAAAAATGTGGCTTTTGGTGGCTATACCAGAGTCAATGCATGAAAAATCCCACAGAACTGTGGGATTCTTGCTAGGGATACCGTATGTCCCAGAATACTGGCGGAGACGAAGGGATTGTTACGCTTTGCTTCACCACCTTGCCTCATTCGCTTACGCTCACCGGCATACTAACGTCTGCCTTTCGGCTGCGGTTCGAACCCTTAAACCACGGGTTCGAATCCCACGACCCGCAACACAAAAATAAAACGCCCGAACGGGCGTTTAATTTTTGTGGCGGAGACGAAGGGATTCGAACCCTTGATACCCTTGCGAGTATACCACATTTCCAATGTGGCGCACTAGACCAACTATGCGACGTCTCCTTGGGTTGTGTTTTGGATTATTCTTCGCTTTCTGCTTCGTCTGGTGTGTCGTCACCCGCATCTTCGATGCCGTCGTGCGTGTCATCAACCAAAGCATTTTCCAATTCTGCATCAATTTCGCGCAACAATGGATCTTCGCTGGCAACTTCCAAAGATGCACCGTCATCGGTCGCGGCCGGTGTTTCTTTATAGGATTCAACAAATTCGTGACGAACCTGATCGACGTTTAATTTTCCGCTGGCGATTTCACGCAACGCGACCACAGTCAATTTATCGTTGCTTTTTTCAACGACCGGTTCTGCACCACCATTCAAATCGCGAACGCGCTGAGATGCCAACATCCCCAGTTCATAACGACTTTCTACGAACGGTAAAGTATCTGAATTTGTCACACGTGCCATAATAAAATCCTTTGTTGAAATATTTTTTATCCACGATATAATGCCTTATGAAGTCTAAAAAATCAAGAAAAAAATGAATATAAAAACATTATCTTTTGGTTGTCGTTTGAATGCCCTAGAATCAGAAAAAATCGCAAAAAAATTGTCTGATGTCATTGATTCTGCGATTTTGGTCAATACTTGTTCTGTTACCGGCGAAGCAGAACGTCAATCGGCTCAGGCTGTGCGAAAACTATCGCGTGAAAACCCAAACGCCATCATTTTTGTGACTGGCTGTGGTGCGACACGTAATCCAGAACTTTTTTCGAAAATATCGAACGTTTTGGTCATACCAAATGCCGAAAAGATGAATGTTGATGAATATGTTGATGCTATAAAAAGGGCGGGTGCGAATGTCGCGTGTTCGCAAATTGATGTTTTCAAGAACGCTGAAACGCCGCTGTCGAAAAAATATATTCAAATTCAAAACGGCTGTAATCACGATTGTACATATTGCGTGACGCGTCTTTTGCGCGGCCCCAGCGTTTCTGTTCCGTATAGTGAAATTTTGTCGGACGCGAAATCTGCCGTTGCCGATGGTTTTTACGAAATTGTTTTAACTGGTGTTGATACAGCCAGTTATGTTCGTGTTGAAAACGGAAAGCCGTTTTTATTGGCCGACGTTTGCGCGTCGCTTTTGCGCGATGTGCCTGAAATCCGGCGTTTGCGTTTATCATCTATCGATCCGGCGTCGCCAGAGGTTCCAAAAATAATAGATTTAATGCATAAAAATCCGCGCTTTATGCCGCATTTGCATTTGTCGATGCAATCGGGCAGTGATGCAATTTTAGTCTTGATGCGCCGTCGTCATAACGCCGATAAATTGCGCGAATTGGTAAAAATGGCCGATGGCAAAGTATCGTTTAGCGCCGATATAATTTGTGGATTCCCTGGGGAATCAGACGAATTGTTTAATGAAACCGCGGATTTGATTCGTGAAATAGGTTTGATGCGTGCACATGCTTTTCCTTTTTCGCCGCGTCCAAATACTGTGGCGGCCGATATGCCGAATCCTGTCGCGCGTGATGTTGCCAAAAAACGCGTAAAGATAATATCTGATATCGCAGATAAAAATCGTATCGCATTTATGGAAAAACAAATCGGTCAAATTGTTTCTGTGTTAATCGAAGAAGATAATATTGGTCGAACCCCTGATGATATCGATATAAAAATAGGGGGCAAAAACATACCTAACAAGACGATTTGTGATGTCAAAATAGTGGGTATAAAAAACGGTGTTTTTGCCGGCGAATTAATCAAATAAAACAAAAATATAAAAATTAAAAAAATTAACCATTGTTAATGTGTTAAATAAATATTTTTATAAAAAGATTCAAGAAAAAATAGGCGATTAAAAAATCGTCTTTTTTGTTGCTTTTTTATGCCAATTTTTCATAGAAAAATAAAAAACCGCCAAACGGACGGTCTTTTAATCTGTGGTGGGTTAGGTAGGACTCGAACCCACGACCAAAGCGTTATGAGCGCTCCGCTCTAACCAACTGAGCTACTAACCCACAGCAAACGATATTATATATGTTTTTTTGAATACTGCAAGTTAAAAATGAACACTTCTTGCTTTTTTCTGTGATTTGTGCGATTATTGCGCCTATGGCAGAATTAGTCCCAATTTTGAATGAAAATCAAATGGCTGCGTTTAATACGATTGAAAAAACGCATTCTAATATTCTTATCTTAGGACAGGCGGGAACTGGCAAATCAACGTTTGTAAATTACCTTAAATCCGCAACCGCCAAACGCATAGTGTGTGTTTGTCCGACCGCTGTGTCTGCATTAAATATAGGTGGCCAAACAATACATTCGCTTTTTCAAATTCAACCGCGGGATTTTATATTTCCAGAAATGTTGAAATTAAAGGCAAAGCCACGCAATATCTTAAACGCGACCGATGTGTTAATTATCGATGAAATATCTATGGTTGCGCCTGATTTGTTGGATGCGATTGATATTTTAGCGCGCGCCGCGCGGCATAATAATGAACCGTTTGGTGGAATTCAGGTTGTTGCAATTGGTGATTTGTTCCAATTGCCGCCGGTTATAACGGCGGACGCTGCGCAATATTACAAGACGGCATATGAATACGAAAATGCTTATTTTTTTGATGCGAATGTTTATAAGCGTGCGCATTTTATCAAATATGATTTTGATACAGTCTATCGTCAAAACGATGCGGATTTGCTGAATAATTTGCGTCGGTTGCGTAATAACGATGTCGGCGCACTGGAATTTTTTAATCGTTGTTGTATTGATGATTGTGATGCGCGTAAAAACGCGGTTATTATAACTCCTTTTCGGGCTGTGGCGGAAAGAATAAACGAAAGTAGGTTGAATCAGATAGATGCCCCAGAAATCGAATATGTCGGTGTCTTAGAGGGGGCATTCAACGCAAACGATGTGCCGGCGCCTATGAATCTGAAATTAAAGCAGGGTGCGTTGGTGATGTTTGTTAAAAACGGCGATAAATGGCACAATGGTTCGATTGGTATAGTTGAAAATCTGGGGGTTAAAGAAATAATTGTGCAATTATTGGATGATAATAAAAACGATTTGGTTGTTGTAAAGCCTGAAAAGTGGGGAAAAATAGAATATTCGCGCGACGAAAACGACCGAATCCAAGAAAACGAAATTGGTTCATATAAACAGTTTCCGCTGATGTTGGGATATGCGATGACGATACACAAGGCCCAAGGTAAAACGTTAAACAAGGTGGTCTTAGATATATCGCGCGGTGCGTTTGCACATGGACAAACGTATGTTGCATTATCGCGCACACGTCATGCAGGCGATATGCATATTGTAAAACCGTTATCGCAAAAGGATGTTATTTTTGATTCGCGTGTTTTGGATTTTATGAACCAAGAATCATAAATTCTTTGACATTAAAATTGCATCGATACCGTCATAGTATTTTGGGCGATTTCCGACAACTAAAAAACCTAAATTTTCATATAGTTTTTGAGCCGGAATATTATTTGCAGAAACTTCTAAAAATATTTTCTTAACGCCTTGATTTTTAATTGTTTTTTCAATTATTCCAATCATTGCAGATGCGATACCATTGCGCCGCATTTCGGGGTTTACACCTATGGTTATAATTTCGGCTTCATCGGCGACAGTTCGATATACAATAAAACCATTTTCAGACATAATAATTTCGCATCCTGATTTTTTCAAATCGCGAAAATCATCTGCCGACCATGGGTGATTTGGAAAACATTTTTTATGAAGATTTGCGAGTTTATCAAACATTATTTATCGTTCCAGACTATTCCATAATTCGTCCATGTATAAATAAATATCTTGGGCGACCTTTGTGTTAATTTCGCGTTTAACGACTTTTGAATTATTTTTCACAATCATATGGCAATATTTAAATCCATAGTTTTTTAATGATTTTGGTCTGTGTTTATCGCGAATTTCGCATTCTATCGTGATGTTGGGAACCGTGTTAACAGAATATATGTATGCGGATACCCCTAAACAAGACGGTGACAAAGTGTATTCAGCGGGTTTGATTTTATGTTTATACCATTTTATTAAATTATATACAGCACCCACAGAATATTTGTTTTGTTGAATTTCTTTTTCGGTTTTTAATTTAATCGCTATGTTACGTTTTTTTGGCATTTATTTATTCCTTGTTATTTTTCTGCATAACTGGGGCGCAAATACATTGGAATCGCCGGTTGTAAATCGCCTGATTTGATTTTGTTTTCGATAATTGCAGTCGCATATTTCAAATCAAAAGGTTTATGTCCAACGGTTTGTGGACATTTCATTTGTTCGCTTTCAACTTCATCAATTGTCATAGTACATGGTTCGTGGACAGGTGACGCAACAAAGAAATCACCGCGTCCGGAATCTATTGCGACAAACGAATTTGGGGTTTCGGCAAGGTATAATTCGAATAAATTAACCGGAACAACAGGAATGTTTAATCCTATACCCAATCCTTTGGCATATGCAATACCCATACGAATACCGGTGAAAGACCCTGGTCCCACAACAACACCAACGGCGGTTAAATCAGACATCGCGACATTGTTTTTTTGCATAAAATCCATAACCGTGGTTGGCAGGGCGATTGATTGTTTATCGACGTCAACGCGCGTATATTTATCCCCCAGCAATAATTCAATACCATTTCCCGAAGTGTTTATTACTAATATCATCTTAAAGCTCATCGTGTTTGCAATTGTTTTTGTTTTTTTGCTAGATAAAATTCTTTTCGTATTTTGTTGTATATTATACGTGCAGCCACCCCAGAACAAGTGATATTTTCACCTTTTGGTGCGTGTGGCAACAAACCATTATTGGTAATTTCTACATTAAACGTCAAAGGTAGGGTTTTGAAATTACCTTCAGTCCCCGTTATGAATGTCCAAAAATTACAGGGGACAAATTCATCTGGCGACAGTTGTTTTTCTCTGCGCGATGCCTCTATCTTGGATTTGTCATTTAAAATGTCAATAGAATATGATGTATATTGATATAGAGGCAAATGATGATAAATGCGTTCTACTTCCTTTAAATCAGGGCGAAAGCGTCTTATCTTTTTAAAATGGCGCAAATTTTCAATATCATTACATATTTGTATAGCTTGAATAATATTCATGGATTATCAACCTTTTTACATGCGCGCGCTGAATCCGATTTTGCCGGATGCGTTCGCACTTTTGTGCGTGGACAATAAATTGTCGATTTTTTCAATAGTGAATTCAGTTTTTACATCCATACCATCGTTTTCTAATAAACTGCGACGAAGCAGGGCGGCAATTTCGCGATGCAATTCTCGCACACCCTGTTCAGATGTATATTCGCGAATAATGTGCAAAATCGCATCGTCTGATATCACAATGTTGTTTATATCCCACCCTGTGTCATTTGCGGCACGTTGCAACAGGTGTTCGCGTGCAATTTGCAATTTTTCACGTTCGTTGTAACCGGGTATTTCGATAATTTCCATACGATCTTTCAAAGCCGACGACATATTCAGCGAATTTGATGTCGCAATAAACAATACGTTCGATAAATCGAAATCAACCTCTAAATAATGGTCACGGAAAGATTTGTTTTGTTCAGGGTCTAATATTTCCAGCAGGGCGGATTCTGGATCGCCGCGCCAATCATGGCCCATTTTATCGATTTCGTCCAAAACGATAACGGGATTATTTGTCTTGCAACGCTTTAATGCGTCCATAATGCGTCCACATTGTGCGCCAATATAGGTTTTACGGTGTCCGCGGAAATGCGCTTCGTCAGAAATTCCGCCCAACGAAATACGACAATATTTACGTGACAGAGCGTTCGCAATAGATTTACAAAGCGACGTTTTACCAACCCCTGGCGCGCCAACAAAACATAAAATGCTGCCGTTGTGTTTGCCGGTTTTTTTCATGACGGCGATATGTTCCAAAATACGTTCTTTGACCGGCGTCATTCCCGAATGTTCGCTGTCTAAAATAGTGCGCGCATTCTTCAAATCGATTTGTGCATCATCAGATTTATTCCATGGCATCGCCAACAATTCGTCGATATACGTCTTCAACAGGCCGCCTTCTTGGGACATTGGTGACATAGCGCGCATCCGCTTAAATTCAGACAATGCTTTTTCTTTTGCCTCACTTGGCATCGCAGAATTTTCAATTTGTTTGCGCAAATTATTCGTGCTGGTCTCTTCGTCGTCAATATCGCCCATTTCTTTTTGTATTGCGCGCAATTTTTCTTGTAAAATCGCCTGACGTTGGCCGCTTTCCATTTGGTTTTGAACGCGGCGATTGATGCTGGATTCTATTTTTTCAGTTTCAATAGACAACATGACCTGTTCCAACAGAGCCATTAATTTTTCACGCCATGTTTTCATTCGTAAAATATCGACCGCAGTATCTGTATCGATTCCAACCATCTGGATTACAGAATCAACAAACGCCGCAATTGGATAATTTTGAATAATCGCATTTAATTTTTCGGTCTTTAATTTGTGACGTCCAGACAAGGCTTGAATAGATGTCGCAACTTTATCACGCAGGGCGATGGTTTGTTCAAATTGAGAATCGTCCAAAATTTCGATTGGGGTTACGTTTGCAAAAAACAATCCGTTTTCCATTGTAATATCAGACAAATCGACAACGTCTGTTGTTCGGATAATCGCGTGGATTGCGCCGTCGGGCATGTGCAAAGCCTGAACAATATTTCCAATCGTTCCTGTGGCGAAAATATCATCAACGTTTGACGGATATCCCCACGTGTGTTGCGGACACAATACTATTTTTTGATTGTTGTTGGTTGCCGCCTCTAAACACGCAATAGACAACGGGTTATCAACATACACCGGCACTGCCAGACCTGGGTGTACGACTAAATCACGAACTGGTAAAATATAATCTTTCATAACGGATTAAATATAAAACATTTTAATAACTTTTCAAGTTATAAAAAAAATCCCCGATATAAATCGGGGAAATGGTGAATTTATCATCTTTTTAACGACGACGGAAACCGCCATTGAACTGTTGTGCATTGTTGCTGGAACGCTTTGACAAGAAACGCGCGCTGATTAAAACCAACCATTCAACAGACAAAGCGGCCAATCCGATTACTTGTTCACGGCAATCAGACATAAATGCCAAAACATATACAAATTGAGCAACAAAAGAAACATATAAAACGCCAAAGACGCCTGTGAAGAATATTTTTTTAATTTTTCCAAACATTGTTTTTCCTTTTCTTTATTTATATAAACCTAAATGTCGGGTTTCTGGTGCCAGGTACCCGACAGACCCCGCAATTGCTAAAACGAAA